>DATGVB010000001.1:0-8975 GCA_035300805.1 Tetragenococcus sp.
TCTCTTTTTTGAATGAAAATGGACAAATTATGATTGGAAATAAAGCTTTTGAGTTTTATAACAGTAAAGATGTGCGCAAATACATCCAGATACCTTGGAATGAAATCAATTTAGTCACGGCTAATGTTTTTTTTAAGGGAAAATGGATTTCGCGCTTTGCTATCCAAACCAAGAGTGACGGGACTTTTCAATTTTCTTCTAAGGAAACAAAAATGGTATTGAGAACTATGCAGGCTTATGTACCAGCAGATAAAATGTTGCAGGCCGATTCTTTTTTTAAAAATATTAAAAGAGGAATTATGTCTTTGGGAAAAAATAAATGAAATAGGTGATCAGGATGCATTGGCTTTGGGTAATGATCGTAGGTTCTATAATTGGTTTAGTCGCAGCTAGTATTGTCGGCGAAAAAAGAGGTTGTTTATTTAATGTAGTTGCAGGGATCGTGGGTTCTAGTCTTGGAGAAGCACTTTTTGACAGTTGGGGCCCTATTGTTGCTGGTATGGCAATTATTCCTTCAATATTAGGAGCAGTAATTTTTAGCGCTATCATGTCATTTTTATTAGGAAGAAAGTAATGAAAGACATTCCAATTAGGAGTGTCTTTTTTTTGATAAAAAAATTAGTTTGTCGTTGTTTTCTTTACAAGGCGCAAATAAAGCAAAGGTGTTACATAAATTATTTATTGTTTTTAAAATATTCAGTCAAAGCAGGGCCATTTCCCTTAAAGTAGAAATTTGCTATAATGAAAAAGAAGTGAATTGGAAAGAAGGAGTCATTTATGTCACGAATAGATCGCTTGCGTCGAGCAATGAAAAAAATTGAAGTGGATAGTTTTTTAATTACCAGTGGATTTAATTTACGTTATTTTACAAATTTTACCGGAACACCAGGGGATGCAGTGGCAATCGTTACCATGGATGCGGCTTATTTTATTACAGATTTCCGTTATTTAGAACAAGTTGCCCAACAGGTTCACGGTTTTGAAGTAGTCGAAGGACGTAACTATTTACAAACGGCCGTTGACGTGATAGATAAGATCCAGGTAAACGCACTTGCTTTTGAAGAAGAGTATGTTAGTTTTGCTGATTATAGTTTTTTGGAAGATGAAATTACCGATAGTGGCCTGGTCCCTATTTCAGGAATTTTAGAAACTTTAAGAGAAATTAAAGACGAAGATGAATTGGCCAAAATAAAAAAGGCCTGTAAAATTGCTGATCAGGGTTTTGACCATATGCTGGAAGTTATTAAAGCAGGAATGACAGAAATTGAAGTTGCCAACCAGTTAGATTTTTATATGCGCTCGTTAGGGGCCAGTGGAGTTTCCTTTGAAACTATTGTCGCTTCAGGCAAACGTTCTTCCATGCCGCATGGAGTAGCCAGTTCGAAAGTGATTGAAAAAGGCGATCTGGTAACGCTGGATTTCGGTTGTTATTATGAAGGCTACACCTCAGATATTACGCGGACGATCGCAGTGGGCGATCCGGGTGATAAGATGAAAGAAATTTATCAGATCGTTCTAGCTGCAAATTTAAAAGTGATCGAAGCGGCTTCGGCAGGTCTTACTGGGATTGAATTAGACGCAGTTGCCAGAGATTATATTGCTGCATGTGGATATGGTGAGGCTTTTGGTCATTCAACGGGTCATGGTATTGGTTTAGATATCCATGAAGGACCTAATATTTCAGTTCGAGCGGATAAGGTCCTGGTTGCCGGTAATGTCATTACAGATGAACCGGGGATTTATTTAACTGATATAGGTGGAGTTCGTATCGAAGATGATCTTCTGATCCAAAAAGCGGGTAATGAACTTTTGACTCATGCGCCAAAAGAATTAATAATCTTATAGAGTTTGCTAGCGTAACTATCAATAAAATGATAAACTAAGCTGAAAAGACGAGAAGAAAATTTCCAAATGGAGGATTTTACATGACTGATGAAAAAAATTTAGTGCTTGATGCAAATCAGGAGTTAGGTGATATTGTTATTGCTCCTGAAGTGATTGAAGTCATTATTGGCATCGCAGCTTCTAAAGTTGAAGGTGTCTATCGTATGCAGGGAAATCTGGTTAATAATGTGACGGAATTTTTAGGCCGTTCTGCCTATGGGAAAGGCGTTCGCTTAGAAATGGATGAAGAAGCGATCAAAGTGGATATCTACACCTATATAAAATATGGCATCTCTGTTCCAGAAGTGGCTATGAACATTCAAAAAAGAGTTAAGCAGCAGGTCTTGTTTATGACAGATATCGAATTGTCGGAAGTAAATGTTCATGTTGTGGCTGTTGTGCCAGAGAAAACAGATGAACTAGATATCGAAAAACTTTTTAATGATGATGAGGAAAAAAATGAAGAATGAGTTAAATAGACATGCGATCCGCCAAAAAGCATTACAAGCTTTATTTCCTCTCGACATTAATCAGGATTTAACTAAAAAAGATGCCATTAATGCCGCCTTAGAATTAGAACATGATGAGATCGTGGCTGAAGATCAGGCAAGTTTTGTTCCTGAATATCTTGATTTTCTCGTAACAGGTGTCTGCACTCATAAAGAAACACTTGATGCAAAGATCAAAGCTCACTTGAAAAAAGGCTGGAAGATCGACCGCTTGGCTAAAATGGATTTGATCATCTTGCGTTTAGCTTTGTTTGAAATGTTATATGTTGATGAAATTCCCAATGCGGTGGCTTTAAATGAGGCTCTGGAATTGGCTAAGACATTTAGTGATGATCAGTCACGTAAGTTTGTCAATGGTGTTTTATCAGCGGTAAATACAGAAAATCAAAGCTAGCTGATTCAGCTAGCTTTTTCCTTAAGATAAATTAAAAGTGGAGGGATTTAGTGAATGACAACGATTATGAACGGGCGCTTATTGGCAGAAGAAATGCAAGAAAAATTACGTCTCAAAATAGCACAATTAAAGGAAAAGCAACTTGTTCCAGGGCTAGTGGTCCTACTTGTAGGAGATGATCTGGCAAGTCAGACTTATGTGAGAAATAAAAGCATTACTGCTGAAAAACTGGGCATAAATTCACAAACTATCCATTTTCCTAGTAGTATTACAGAAGCAGCCCTTTTAAAAGAGGTCAATAAATATAACCACGATGATCGTTATCATGGTATTTTAGTACAGCTGCCTTTGCCTGGGCATATTGATGAAGAAAAAGTGTTATTGGCGATTGATCCTAAAAAAGATGTGGATGGTTTTCATCCGCTCAACATGGGTAAATTATTTTTAGGAAAACCCGAGACGATTCCTTGTACGCCTTATGGTATCATGAAATTACTGGAAGCCTATCAAGTGAAGATAGCGGGTAAGCAAGCAGTAGTCATTGGCCGTAGTAATATTGTAGGAAAACCGATGGCCCAATTATTACTTAGTGAAAATGCAACTGTGACAATTGCTCACTCGAATACGCATAATTTAACGGCGCTTACTTCTCAAGCGGATATACTGATCTCAGCAGTTGGCAGAGCTGATTTTATCACGCGTGATATGGTCAAAGAACAGGCAGTGGTGGTAGATGTGGGGATAAATCGTGATGCTAACGGCAAATTGACTGGTGATGTTGATTTTGAACAAGTAGCGCCTGTCACCAGCTTCATCACACCAGTTCCTAAAGGTGTCGGTCCCATGACGATCACCATGTTAATGGAACAGACAGTGAGGGCTTGTCAAAAACAGGAGTTTGATAAATAAATGGAGTACTTAACAGTTAGTGCACTGACAAAATATTTAAAACGTAAATTTGATGCAGATCCTTATTTGGAAAAAGTTTTTTTAACGGGTGAAATTTCTAATTTTCGTTTACGGCCGAACCATCAATATTTCAGTATTAAAGATGATCATGCAAAAATTTCGGCAGTGATGTTTAAAAATTCCTTCAGTAAATTAAACTTTATGCCGGAAGAGGGCATGAAGGTCATGGTGGTCGGGCGTATCTCACTCTACGAGGCTAGCGGTAACTATCAAATCTATGTCGAACAAATGCAGCCAGATGGAATAGGCGCTTTATATCAGGCCTATGAACAATTAAACAAGAAACTGGCGGCAGAAGGTTTGTTCCAATTACCCAAAAAGACTTTGCCTAGATTTCCTAAAAAAATTGCAGTTTTGACTAGTCCAAGTGGAGCCGTGATCCGCGATATAATCACGACGGTAAAAAGGCGTTATCCGATTGTTCAGTTGGTCCTTTTTCCTACGATCGTCCAAGGCGATCAGGCTGCTGATAATTTAGTGGTTAATCTAAAAAAAGTTGAGCAACAAGCCGATTTTGATACAGTGATCATCGGTCGTGGCGGTGGCTCGATAGAAGATCTCTGGCCTTTTAATGAAGAACGAGTGGCACGGGCGA
This sequence comes from Tetragenococcus sp., assembly GCA_035300805.1. Classification (GTDB taxonomy): domain Bacteria; phylum Bacillota; class Bacilli; order Lactobacillales; family Enterococcaceae; genus Tetragenococcus. Next base: position 4,352 of record DATGVB010000001.1, read on the forward strand.
TCGTAGACTGTCCGCTAGCTGTTATCTCTTCAGTGGGACATGAGACAGATACTACGATTGCTGATTTAGTCAGTGATGTACGGGCTGCTACCCCCACAGCAGCTGCCGAATTAGCAGTACCCGTACTTTCTGAAGAAATTCTGCGGATCGATGAAAAACAAGCTCGTCTACAACAGGCTTACTTATATCAATTACAAAGTAAGCTCGAACGCTTTAAACGTCTGCAGAACTCTTATGTTTTTCGTCAGCCGCAACGCCTGTATGAAGCTCAGTCACAACAGTTAGATCAGCTGAAGCAAAGATTATCTCAGACTTTGGAACATTCTTTTTATGAAAAAGAAAAAGCCTATAGTCAAATGAATACACGCTTGCGACAATTAAATCCAGCCAGTCAGCTGAACCAAGAAAAACAAAGACTCTTATTCTTACAGACTGGCTTAACCAGAAATATGCAGCAACTATTGCAGAAAAAAGAGCAGAAATTTGAACATACAGTGGCCTCTCTAGATTTATTAAGCCCCTTAAAAATTATGAGTCGCGGCTATAATTTTACTACTAAAAAAGAACAGATCATTAAATCGGTAAAAGAATTGGAGCTACAAGATGAGATCACTGTCCATTATTATGATGGTCAAATACAAGCCCAGATAACTAATATAAAGGAGCATGAAGATGAGTGAACAAACATTTGAAGAATCCTTGGATGAATTAGAAAAGATCGTCAGTCGTTTGGAACAAGGAGATATACCTCTGGAAAAAGCTTTGGAAGCTTTTCAAAAAGGCATGGCCTTGAGCAAGCAATGCAAGGACACTTTAACCCAAGCTGAAAAAACTTTAACGAAAATTATGACTGAAAATGATGAAGAAGTTCCTTTTGAAGAGGAAGAAGGATGAGTCTATTTACTGAATTTCATAAAACTGAAGGTCCTAAAATAACAGCCAGTATCAGTGACTTTCTTAATCAGCACAGCGGCCAGGATCAGCTGAAAAAAAGTATGCTTTATTCCGTTGAAGCTGGAGGTAAAAGGATCCGTCCTTTATTACTGCTGGCAACCATTCAAACTTTTTGCGTGACAATGTCGCCGGCTTGTTATCAAGTTGCTGCAGCTTTAGAAATGGTCCATACTTATTCTTTGATTCATGATGATCTGCCGGCGATGGATAATGATGATTTACGTCGCGGCAAGCCGACCAATCATAAAGTTTTTGGTGCGGCTATGGCAACTTTAGCGGGTGATGGATTATTGACAGCTTCTTTTGAGCTGATCACACAAACGGACTTACCAGTTGAAAAACAAATGAGTCTGGTCAAAGAACTGGCTAAAGCAGCTGGAATAAACGGCATGGTTGCTGGTCAGGCAATGGACATTGAAGGAGAGAAGCTGCAACTGACTCTTTCTGAATTACAGCAACTCCATCAAAAGAAAACCGGTGCTTTGATCCGTTTTTCAGTTTTAGCTGGAGGAATTTTAGCGGATCAAAGTGAGCAGGTTTTAGCACAATTAGCACAATTTGCTCAGCATTTAGGATTAGCTTTTCAAATCAGAGATGATTTATTGGATGTGGTAGCGACGACTGAACAAATGGGGAAAAAAACGCATAAAGATGCTGCTAACGGCAAAAATACTTACCCAGCTTTACTGGGTTTAGACCAAGCTTATAAGACTTTGGCACAAGAGTTAATTGCCAGCAAACAAATTTTGGCAGAAATCAGCGGCGATACTGCTCTTCTTTTAGCAATCGTAGATCAACTAAGCCTGGAAAGAGGAAAAGTGTAATGAAAAAAGAAAGAGTTGATGTACTGGCTTTTCAGCAAGGCCTTTTTGAAACTAGAGAGAAAGCTAAACGAGCAATTATGGCAGGTCTGGTTTATACACAAAAAAATCAGCGTCTGGATAAGCCGGGAGAAAAAATAGCTCAAGATACCGTACTAAAAATTATTGGACAAAAGTTACCTTATGTTTCTCGTGGCGGCTTGAAATTAGAAAAAGCACTGCAGGTGTTTGATTTTCAAGTGAAAGATAAAATTTTATTAGATATTGGTTCTTCTACCGGCGGGGTTACTGACTGTGCTTTACAAAATGGGGCAAAAAAGAGTTATGCCTTAGATGTGGGTTATAATCAGCTGGCCTGGAAAATTCGTCAGGATCCTCGGGTAATTGTGATGGAAAGAACGAATTTTCGCTATAGTAAAGCTGCTGATTTTAATTCAGGAATTCCTGAGATCGCGACAATCGATGTTTCTTTTATCTCATTAAAGAAGATACTGCCTGCTTTACATGATATCTTATGTGCAGGCGGCGATGTGATGGCTCTGATCAAGCCACAATTTGAAGCGGGCAAAAGCTCTGTCGGCAAAAATGGCATTATCCATGATCCGGTTGTTCACCGGGCAGTCTTAGAAGATATTAGTAATTTTATTTTAGCAGCTGGTTATGATCTTAGAGCTCTTGATTACTCTCCGGTTACTGGTGGTCATGGTAATATTGAGTTTATTGCCCATCTGAGAAAACAAGAACAGGAGGGGCAAATGGCAGAAAATCTTTCTTTAAATGAAATAGTTGCACATGCCCATCATGAGTTAGATAAAAATCATAAATAAATTCAAAAAGTGGCTATGTCTTTTTGCATAGTCACTTTTAATATACAAAAAAATAGGATATGATGTATAAGACTTGATAAACAGATAGTCAAGGGGGAAGAAAATGAGAAAGCAAGAGCGACAAAAATTAATTGTGCAACTTTTGTCAGACTATAATATTCAAAAACAGGAAGAATTAGTAGAAGCCTTAGAAAAAAATAATGTCAAGGTGACTCAAGCAACGATCTCACGTGACATCAAAGAATTAAAGTTAGTTAAAGTACCCGCTGCATCTGGTACTTACTGCTATAGCATCCCAGTCGAATCAGATGAGGATCTGGGGGAGAAATTGGCTAAGCTGTTAAAAGACGCCTTTGTTTCGATCGATGAAATGGATAAATTTGTTATTTTAAAAACTTTGCCAGGAAATTCTGGCGCGATTGCAAATTTGATTGATCGGCAATTTTCGGATATTTTATTTGCGATTTTAAATGATGATGATAATATTTTAATGATTGCTCGTTCACTTGAATTGAGAGGTCGTTTATTTCAGTCATTGCAACGCTATATTCAATAAGGAGATGTTTTTTTCATGTTATTAGAAATGAACATTGAAAATTTTGCCATTATTACAAAACTGCATTTAGATTTTCATTCCGGTATGACTGCCTTAACGGGTGAAACAGGCGCAGGCAAATCAATCATCATTGACGCCATGGATCTGTTAGCTGGTGGCAGAGGATCAACAGACTATATTCGCCAAGGCTGTCAAAAATGCGTATTAGAAGGCTTATTTGAACTGCCCAAACAAAGAGAACTGCTGCAGATATTAAATGAATTGGGAATTGAAAGTACAGATGAGCTGCTGATCATCCAGCGCGAAATATCAATTTCAGCTAAAAATATTTGTCGTGTCAATGGGCGGCTGGTTAATTTGACGAATCTGAAACGGATCGGTTCTTTTCTAGTAGATATCCAAGGACAAAATGAACACCAGGACTTGCTACAGTCAGTCAAGCATCTCCAATTAGTCGATAGCTTCGGTTCAGAGTCTTTTAAAAAACTTTTGGCTGAATATCAGCAAGCTTATCATAATTACCGTAAGTTAGAAAAAAAAATCGCAGAAATTCGTGATAATGAACAGCTCTATAACCAGCGTGTTGATATGTTAAATTTTCAAAAAAAAGAAATTGCAGCGGCTGATTTGATTGAGGGAGAAGAAGAAAGTTTGGTTGAAGAGCGTGATAAATTAGCTAACTTTCAAAAAATTTCGGCTGTTTTAATGAAAAGTCATGAGATCTTGACTGCTGATACTGGTAATAGCTTAGACGGTATTGGAATTGTAGCTCAGGAAATCCAAGATATTAGCCATCTGGATCCAGAATATGAACATATTAATGAAAATATTCAGAACGCCTATTATTTGTTACAAGATGTTTCTGCAGGGATCTCTAGCGTGTTGGATGGCTTGGTTTTTGATGAAAGACGCTTAGCAGAAGTTAACGATCGTTTGAATACGATTCATCAGTTAAAGCGTAAATACGGCGAGTCTATTACTGATATTTTGAGCTATTACACTAAGATCTGTCAGGAATTAGCCCAATCAGAAAGTGGGGTCGACCAGCTTGAAAAATTACAGGCAGAGCTGGTAAAAGAACAGTTGAAACTACAAAAAGATGCAGAAAAATTACATGCTCAAAGATTAATTATTACTGCTGAATTAGAAAAAGCAATTTTGCAGGAACTAGCTGAGCTTTACTTGAAAAATACACAATTTGAAGTGCGTTTTACTAAAAATCGTCAACTACATGAAAGAGGTTTTGATGAACTGGAATTTTATCTGACAACAAATCCCGGGGAGCCCTTAAAACCTTTGGTAAAGGTAGCCTCTGGGGGAGAACTGTCGCGTATATTGTTAGCTTTAAAATCGATTTTTGCAAAATCTCAAGAAAAAACGAGTATTGTTTTTGATGAAGTGGATACAGGGGTAAGTGGACGTGTGGCTCAAGCGATTGCAGAAAAAATCAGTAAAATTGCCGCCAG
>DATGVB010000002.1:0-4519 GCA_035300805.1 Tetragenococcus sp.
GTGTGAACTTACCATTTTAAAGTTCATTTTTTGTGTACGAAAATGGATATTCTAGTCAAAAGTCACACGAAAGTTTTCATCGTTTGCATCAGATAAGGAGAGGCGGTCATAGCTGATCAATACTTTAGGGCTTAAATCAGGGTGAAGTAAAAATAACCATTGAATTTCTTGCCCGATTTGATTTTGAGTTAAGCAAGCAGGAAAACGCTGGCTTAGCTTCCAGGTCATAAATTCTTGATAGTTCAAAGGCAGCCGCCGTTTGTAGACGATCCCATTGACCTTCTTTTTGATTTCTACATAAAGAGTATGGTCACAATCAGCATAACCATAACTGCGAATACGAAATTTTTCTTTGTAAATCGGCTTTTCAACGGACCGTTTGATAAATTGATAGTCCTTTGTATCAAAATACAATGACTGGATCGTATGTAGTCCGTATTCATCTACTGCCATAAAATTTTGTAATTCGCTGAAAAACGCTTCAAATTGGTCTTGTCTCATTAAATACTTCTTTTCTTTTCTTTCAAATACTTTTTTTAGTTTCATTACTTTCTCCTCGCTTTCAATAAATGTTGTAATAATCGTAAAGGGTTTAACTTAAAATCAGCTTAAGTATAAAATTAAGGTAATTTTCAGCTTGAGATGTTAAAATATGGAAGAGGTGAGTAGAATGATCAAATTTTTGATTGTGGAAGACGACCAGATTTTATCAAATAATATCCAAGAGATCATCAGTGATCTAGGAGAAATAAAAAAAGTTTATGACGGTAGTGAAGGCTTGTATGAGGCCCAAAGCGGTGTATATGATTTGATCATTTTAGATTTAATGCTGCCAGAATTAAATGGTTATGAGTTATTAAACCAATTGCGTTCAGATGGACAACAGACTCCTGTTTTGGTGTTAACGGCCAAGGATGGTTTAGAAGACAAGATCAAAGGTTTTCAAAAAGGCGCCGATGATTAGTTGACAAAGCCTTTTTATCGTGAAGAATTACGGATGCGTATCAAAGCTTTGTTGAAAAGATCATTAGGCTTATTTGATGAAAATACGCTGAAGTATAAATCCCTTGTTTGTGATCTCAATAAAAATGAGGTTTATTTTGAAGATCAGTTATTAGCGATTCAAGGTAAAGAATTTGAGCTATTGAATTATTTTTTACAGAATCGGGATATTATTATTACCAAGGAACAAATTTTTGACCGGATTTGGGGCTTTGACTCAGAAACGACGATTACTGTCGTCGAGGTCTATGTCAGCCATTTAAGAAAACACCTGAAACAAACAGGTATTGATAAAGATATTAAAACTTTACGCAATGTTGGTTATATTATGAGAGAGGAGTAACTGCATGAACAGAGATTTCACTAAACGGCAGCGCTTATCTCTTTTTTTTACTAATATAATCGCTTTTGCAGTAATTTTTCTTTTTCTGGGCTTGATTATTTTTCATTTGTTAAATCAGTCTGCTTATCAGGAAACCGATAGTACTTTAGAGGATTCCCGGATTACAAAAAGAATGATTGAAACTGAAGTCAAACGTTATCAGAAAAATCCGGATAGTTTTCCAACCAAAAACCATAGTGAAGAAAAAGAATCATTTCAAAGTCCTTTGACTAATGACTTTAATACGCAAGTGATCTTATGGTCTAAAGAAGGTACTATTTTAAATAAAGCAGCTTTTGGCGGACGGATTTCGCAGATGAGTTCTTTACGTCTGCAAAAAAAGGATTTAGATACGATCAAAGAAGTAAAAGTTAATGACGATGCAGAGCAGCTGGTTTTTCATTCAGTTACTCAAAAATATAGTGACGATGAAGAGATCGCTTATGTTCAAATTGTTTCAAATGTCAATCAGATCGAGCATTCTTTAGCTACTTTTCAAAAAATCGTGATCGTCTGTATGATCACTTTCTGGCTACTTTCGATTGCGGTCAGCTTCTTTTTAGCCAATCGTTCCATGAAACCTATCCTGGTCTCCTGGAAAAAACAGCAGGAATTTGTAGAAAATGCTTCTCATGAATTACGGACTCCTTTGGCAATTATTCAAAATAGTTTAGAAAAACTTTTTCAAAAACCGGATCATACGATTCTGGCAGAATCTGAATCGATTGCTCAAGCTTTAAATGAAACTAGAAGAATGACTGCTTTAACAACAGATCTGCTTATGATTGCTCGCAGTGATTCTAATCAGTTGGTCCTTGAGAAAAAAATGACGGCGACCAATGATTTCTTACAAGAGATAACCAAGCCTTTTGCTGAAATGGCAGAAATTCAAAATAAAACTTTTTCTGTGTCTTTAGATAAAAACAGAGAACTTTCTTTTGATCAAAAGAAAATTCATCAAGTATTTGTTATTTTACTAGACAATGCCTTAAAATATACTCAAACAGGTGAATGCATCAAAGTCAAATCAGAATTTAGCCATCATTATTGGCTCGTTCATTTTCAAAATACCGGTAAATCGATTTCTGCCAAAGATAAAAAATTTGTTTTTGACCGTTTCTATCGGCAAGATAAAGCACGTTCCAGGCAAACCGCTGGCTATGGTTTAGGTTTATCCATTGCCAAAGAAATTGTCGATAGTCATCATGGAGAAGTCTTTGTTCAGGATTTAATTCCTAGAGGTGTTGACTTTGTAGTGAAACTTCCGCTATCCTGATTTAGGATTGTTAATTATGGTATCTTGGCTACAAGACAGGACGTAAAATGCAGTTATTCACAAAAAATTCTTGATTTTTTTAAAAATTTGTTGTTCTTTTTTCGTGAAAATGCAATTAAACTGCAACATAATTTAGTTATAATGAGCATGGTTAATTTTAATAGAGTAGGTGATCGATTTTTATGGCGGGAAAAAAGCGCGACCCCTTTTTTGATAATGCTAAATTTTTACTGATGATTTTAGTAGTATTTGGTCATCTGATCCAACCTTTTATCAGTAATGAACAATGGAGTCACGATTTGTATTATTCAGTTTTTTCATTTCATATGCCGGCCTTTATTCTTATTTCTGGTTACTTTGCAAAATCTTTTGATCCAGAAAATAGAGAGCTGGTAGCTAAAAGTTTTCAAAAATTTATTATACCTTATATCTTCTTTCAATGGACGTACTCTCTGTTTTATCGTTTAACAGGTGAGGCGGCTCATTTTGACTTTCAACTGCATATTCCTAACTGGTCTTTATGGTTTTTAGTCAGTTCCTTTTTCTGGCAGATTTCGCTCTATTTTTTTCGTAAAATTCCGGCTAAAATTGGGATTCCTCTTAGTATTATAATCAGTCTGCTTGTAGGTTATACGCCTTTTATCGGTAGACAGCTTACTTTGCAACGTACAGCAGTGTTTTTACCTTATTTTATTATTGGCTATTATTTGCCTGAAAACTTTGTTGAAAAATTTAAAAATTTTAAATACAAAAAATTATTTGTGATCAACTTTGCATTTATTTATATTTTTGTTGATTATCTTGATCAAGTTAATAAATATATGTTTTTTGGCTCGAAACCTTATGAGGATTTTCTTAACTTTCCAGAATGGGGATTTCTAGTGCGGATCGTGACCTTAGTATTAGCGGTGATGGGAATACTGGCTTTTTTTGCGATCGTTCCGCAGAAAGAAAAACATTATACCAGAAAAGGGCAGTACACTTTAGTTGCTTATCTGCTCCATGGCTTTTTTGTCAAAGGCATGCGTATCTTTATTCCATCTGATACTCCGCTGGGTTTATGGGGTTTTCTAGTCCTTGCTTTATTAAGCATTATTTTAACGGAAATTTTAGCAAGCGAAACAGTAGGGAAAGCGTACAGCAAGATAGAGCATTATTTTCTTGGTTCAAATAAAAAAGAAAAGTCAGCCTCTTAGCTTGGTTCAACTAGCTTGTATTTCAAAAAAATCTGGGTTAAACTGAATAGGCAAACTTTTTAAGGAGATGGGAAAATGTCAGCAATCGATACTGAACTGACTGCAAAATTTGCAGCAGAATTTAAAGACAATAAAAAACAACAAGCTTTACAAAAAGCGGTAGTTAAAAATGGCATCACCGCTTCAGCTGAAAATATGGCTGCGACAGTAAATAATGTTCCAGTATTTTCAATTGATGTAAAAACTGGAAAGGTAGCAAATCAAAAACAATCTGGCCGTTGCTGGATGTTTGCTGCTTTAAATACTTTCCGTCATAGAATTTTTAATAATTTTGCTTTAAAAGACTTTGAATTGTCACAAAACTATACTTTTTTCTGGGACAAGTATGAAAAAGCGAATTATTTTTATGAAAATATCATTGCAACGGCAGACCAAGAGTTGACAAGTCGTAAAGTTGCCTTTTTATTGGCAACACCCCAACAAGATGGGGGACAGTGGGATATGATTGTTTCGATTTTTAACAAATATGGAGTTGTTCCCAAAACTTCCATGCCGGAAAGCAGCAATTCCTCTAACTCACGTGATTTAAATAATTATCTGAATAAGAAATTACGCAAAGATGCTGCTGTTTTACGACAATTAGTGACTGATGGCGTTAAAAGT
>DATGVB010000003.1:0-3442 GCA_035300805.1 Tetragenococcus sp.
CATAACTAGCTAAGAGATTCTAAAAGGGTCGTCGATCTATCCTATTAAAACGGGATAAATCGACGGCCCTTAAATGTGTTCCAAAAGATTGAAGCCTTACTGTAACAACGATTGCGTTATTCTGGTTCTTCGCTTCGCTACGCCTTAAAATAATGCAATCATCGTTACAAATCGGCTTCAAAACATCTTTTATCTTACTCCTTTGTTTTATTTACGTTAATCTAAAGTTGGTCGAGTTCTCTTTTGAAAGTTTAGTTCACTTTCTTTATGGCGAACTTTTTTGCCATTCGAAGCCCAGTAATCTAGGATCGCTGCTATACACAAACAGAGAGCTTCGTCTTGTTCATGTCGAAAATCAAATTTGATGTAGTCTTGAGCATGTTTTTTTATATCACCAGTTCGCATGATCCATGTATGACCGGAATAAATTTTATAGCGGAAATTATTTAGATTGCCAATTAAAAACCAGTTCAAACCTTTTACGAAAAGCATTTCTGTACTAACACCGTAATATCTCCGCAGTGTGCCAACTTTTTGTTGTCGTGAATACAGTTCAAATTTTGGAAATAGGCCTAGTGAACTTTGCTTGATCTCTGCTAATAGTGTCCCTGAGACTGCGTAGACAGATAATGCGTCGTGTACTAGCCCAAATCGACCAGTAATAAAATAGACAATATTATCATTGTCGTCTTTTATTGTTGTCACGCCTTTTTTGGTAAAGCCGATCCGCTGTGCAAATAACGTCCGCATTTTTTCATTCACTTCCTACTCTGTGTTGTTCCTATAAAAGAGTTATATTATATCGTACTAAGTTCTTGCAATTGTTCTTCAATTGCCTTGCCTGCGCCATTATCCGTATTTTTGCTAGTCAAATGGTTTGCGGCCAGTTTGATTTCTTTAGTAGCATTTCCCATTGCATAACTGATCCCAGCGATTTTGATCATTGATAGATCATTGTTGTTATCTCCCATTGTCATGACATTGTCCATTGGGATATTCAGACTATCTGCGTATGATTGTAGTGCTAAGCCTTTTTGTGCTTTAAAGTGATTGATCTCTATATTATTTGACCCTGACGAAGTAATAACTAGGGATTTGTTTTTTGCAATTTCTTCTCTTACTTCCTTCAGCTCTTCTGGGCCGCTGGAACTGAATACCACGATTTTAAAAATTTGAATGTGTGGGTCAGAAATTAAGTCATAATAATCATCCACGTAATTTATATCCATTAATTCCATACGTGCTGATGCTAAACTTACTGCTAATTTATATGGTGTTGTAGCATCGATGCTCTCAAGGAGGTTAGCGAAATTTTCGATCCGTGCAGCCTTATCATCGGAGCAAACACCTTCAGTGGTAATAACTTCAAAATAGAGACCTGCTTTTTTTAGCAGAAGGATAATTTTTTGAGCGAGTTGATCCGAAAGTGGGGTAGAACTGATAGTTTTGCCGTCCTGGTCCATGACCAAAGCACCATTCATCGTGATCAGTGGGCATGAAACCCCAGCTTGATCAAGTAGGGGTTTGACCTCTTTAAAAGCACGTCCAGTTGAGACAATAAAATTGATACCTTTTTCTTGAGCATGCTTGATAGCGGACACATTGTAATCCGAGATCACCATCTGTTCGTTGAGCATAGTTCCGTCCATGTCAGAAGCAATTAATTGTAACATATCATTATAACCTCACTTTTTTATTCTTCTTTCATTCTAGCATGAATAATACGGTTCGTCAGATGCTTTTATTTACGTTATAATGTCCACTGTGACAGTAAATCAAATAAAATTTTAAAGAATTAGATTCACATTTTTACTATCCCTTAGATTAAAGCGCTTTATTATGATAAGATAATTAGGAGGTGTTTTTATGAAAACGTTGATCAATAATGATTGGCAAGATATTTTAGGTCCAGAGTTTGAAAAAACATATTATCATGAATTACATAATTTCCTCAAAGAGGAGTACTCACATTATACGATTCATCCTGATATGTATCATATTTTTCAGGCGTTTGAATGGACATCTTTTTCTGACGTGAAAGTTGTGATCTTAGGCCAAGATCCATATCATGGACCAAACCAGGCTCACGGTTGTAGTTTTTCAGTATTGCCTGGCGTTGCAATACCACCCTCATTGAGGAATATTTATCAAGAATTGCAAAGTGATTTAGGAGTAAAACCGGTTAATCATGGCTATTTAGAAAAATGGGCTAAGCAGGGTGTTTTACTTTTGAATTCTGTTTTAACTGTTCGGGACGGTAAAGCATATTCTCACCAGGGCCAAGGCTGGGAAAGGTTAACTGATGTTGCGATCGAAAAACTTTCTGCTAGAGAAAAACCAGTGATTTTTATTTTGTGGGGTAAAGCTGCGCAAAATAAAATAAAATTGATCGATCAGAGTCGCAATGTGATCATTCAATCACCGCATCCAAGCCCTTTGTCAGCACATCGTGGTTTCTTTGGCTCACGGCCATTTTCCAAGACTAATGCAGCACTTGAGGCTATGGGGGAACAGCCAATTGATTGGCAGCTACCGGAAAAAGTCGATCATAGGCAGTAGTATGTTTTATAATCAATAACAGGTCAAGCTTTAATGTAAAAGAAATAAAAAGTTATTAAAAATTTTTGACATTAAAGCTTACCTGACAAAATAGGGAGGAGATCTGAAATGGATCTATTTACAAATTTAAAAGGAAAAATTAAGGGAAAAGATAAAGCGATAGTTTTTCCAGAAGGGGAAGACGGGCGTGTTTTGGGTGCAGCTTTACGCTTAGCACAAGAAGGACTTTTACGTCCGGTCGTTTTAGGAAACGAGGATAAAATCAAAGATTTGGCACATGAACTAGGTAAAGACGTTCTAGCTAATGTGACTTTGATCGATCCTGAAAAATATCCACAAGCAGATTTTGATGATATGGTCAATAAGTTTGTTGAACGTCGTAAGGGTAAAAATACTCCAGAACAAGCACGTGAATGGTTGAAAGACGTTAACTACTTTGGTACTATGTTAGTCTACATGAATAAGGCGGATGGTTTAGTTTCTGGTGCAGTTCATGCAACTAGTGACACTGTTCGCCCAGCCTTACAGATCATCAAGACTAAGCCTGGCTTGTCTAAGACTAGTGGCGCATTTATTATGACGCGTGATGATGGTGCCGAGACCTATGTCTTTGCAGATTGTGCGATCAACATCGATCCAACTGCAGAAGATTTAGCTGAAATCGCTGTGACTAGCGCAGATACAGCACGCTTATTTGACATCGACCCGAAAGTGGCTATGTTAAGCTTTTCAACTAAAGGGTCTGCCAAGGGCGAACAAGTTGATAAAGTGGTTAAAGCTACGGAAATCGCGCACAAGATGGCACCATCTTTGCCGATCGATGGCGAATTACAGTTTGATGCATCGTTCGTACCAACGGTTGCTAAACAAAAAGCACCTGGTT
>DATGVB010000004.1:0-3521 GCA_035300805.1 Tetragenococcus sp.
TGATCTGGCATACTGCCAGAGAATTAGATCTGCAAATTTCTGATCTTAAAAACAGTCAGCCATTATGGACTGGTGAAAAATGGAATGACCGATTTGCATTAGATCTTCCCGATGATACGCAGGATTTTAGACATACACCTGAAGAGGCAGCAAAAGTCATTGTCAATGATCGTCAGTTATTAGTGGATTATCTGGATGCTGCTGTTAAATTAACGGAAAATTATCTGACAGCACTAGATGAAGCAACTTTGGCTGATGTGATTGATAGAAACTGGACACCAGCAGTTACACGCCAGGCTCGTATTGTTTCCATCGTTGATGATGCTGTCATGCATTCTGGTCAAGCGGTCTATACAAGAAGATGGGTAATTGGCAAATAAAAGAGGAACATTTCGATAAGCTTACCGATAGTGATCCTAAAAAAGCAACAAACTTTGAGTGTTTGCTCAAGGTTCGTTGCTTTTTTGATTTCTTCAAAAGATTTTCTGATTTATGGTCCTTAGTTCAGCAAACTAGAGTCCAAAAATAATTTTATGGACCCTATAACAGTAAAGTATAGTCCAAAAAGTCTTAATGAGTCTCTTTAAAAAGAATTTGAATTTTCTCACAGTAATTGCATTTCTCTTTATATTTCGCTAAACTACAAGAGAAATCGAACTTTTGAAAAGTTCAAGAAAGAGGAATATATGGAATTTAGAAAAGCCGAAATGAAAGATGTTGAAACAATTTTAGAGATTGTCCAAGCTGCGATCACTTTGTTAGCAAAACAAGGTTCTCCTCAATGGCAGAATGGTTTTGGGCCTGATCGTAAGAGAATAGTTGAAGATATTAAAAATGGCTGGGCCTATGTACTGGTAAAGGGACAAGTAGTCGCCTATGCTGCTTTGGTAGCTGGAATTGATCCGATCTATACAGCGATTTATGATGGTCATTGGCTGGGTGATGGGAAATATTTATCGATCCATCGAGTAGCAGTTGATCAGAATCAAAATGGACAAGGCTTAGCAACTCGACTTTTACAAGCCTTGCTTAAAAGAGCTGTAGAGTTGTCTTATTTCGATGTTCGCATTGATACTCATAAAAAAAATATCGGTATGCAAAAAGCTAGTTTAAAGGCAGGATTTGAATACCGAGGTCAAATTAAATTTCCATACAAATATGGGGAAAGAAATGCCTATCAAATTTTACTAAATCATGAAAAATAGCATAATTGTGTTAAGTTTGGTATTATTTTATAGAGGATGGTGGAAGATGAATAGAAGGATCAAGAAAAAGAAAGCTTATAGAAAGTATATTCAGGATATTTTTGCTGGTTACGAAACAATGTTATTAGATGAAAAACTACAAAGTCTAACTTTTACTTATGCTAAAGAAGAAACAATTTTAAGGCGCGATAAGGAAAATAAAATTCATTTTCTTAGTAGAGATAAAAAATGGTAAACTAGGAGTATAAAGTGTTTTAGGGAGGGATTGTTATGTCAGAAGACGCAAAATCTACTGATAACAGCTTTGATACGATCAAAGAGGTTGCTTTTCAAAATATTGGCTCAATGTTAAGAGATCTGCAGGCATTTGAAGATGCGATCAAGGAAGAAAATATTCCCGAAATTTATCGTATCTATCAGGGAAAATTACACGAGGAATTAAAGAAAACATCGAATAAAAATCATGAGATCGATCAATTGTTAGCACAAAAAATTCATGATCGTTTTACCGAAAAGTTTCCTTTTATGCATGAGACTCAGGAAATATCGCCTACTATGCACTATTATAAAATGGGTGATTATTACCGGGAAAGACCGACTATTGCAATTGATGCAGACAAACCAGAAATTTTTATTTTGCCTCAAATTCAACAGGAATGGGATAACTATCATCCTGAAAATCGTGATACACTAGACAAGATCGAAAAAGAGATCGACCATCTGGACGCTAATATCATTACTGCCCAATCTGAATTAGAACAGATTGATGCTCAGTTAAAAGAAATTGAAGGCGAAAAAGCAGCTAAGGGAAATAATAAAAGCTTATTTGGTCGTGGAAAAGATGAAGAAGAAATCGAATCTTTAAGTCAGAAAGAACAGTCTTTGCAAGAAGAGAGACAAAAATGGCTGCCTTACGTAGGAAATTTAGAGAAGACCCATCAAAAAAGGGAAGAATTGATCCGCAGCCATCGCGATTATCGTTTGCGTCAGGCAGTGGTCACCAAAGAGTTTCGGCTGATTGACCGCTATTTTGGCTCCATGGAAAAAATGCAGACAAGTATTGAAGAATTTTTAGCGGATTATTTAGGTAAAAGTGAAGGAGGCGACCAGGCATGAGTGAAGCAAAAAAGAAAGAACAGCAGGAAAAGACTGCAAACGAAGAGATCTCTCAAGAAACAGAAATTCCTGTTGTAGCAGAAGATCCTTTTTATGAAGAAAAAGCTCAAAATCACGCAGAAATGGTTTTATGGATCGCTTCAGCAGAAAAAGAATTAGCTGATTTACGCTTGCGCAAGTCTCTGTTAGAAGCTGATTTTCCAACACTTTTAAGTGAATATCGCCGTCTAGTGGTATCGGATGCAGCAATCTCGACAATCGCTAAAACAAGTCTCTTATCTTATCTTACTTACGAACTGTTGAAGCCTTTAAAAGATAGCGATTTAGAACAAACAGAAAGTATCAATATCTGGGAAGCCAAGCACTTTTTTATTCAATATCAGCTGAACGATAAAAAAGAACTGGCCTTAAGTTTTAAAATGGAAGTGATCGATAATCGTTTTGACGCACCTTTTATGCCGATTATTTTATTGAACCCGCAAGATATGACAGTAATGATAGATGAAAGTCAGATATTAGAGCTGATCCGTTTCTGGTATTCTGAAAAAGTATTTTCGCGCAATCAACTGTCATTGATCAATTATGACTTAAATAAATTATTGTCTCATTTTAAAGCACTTGGTTTTGAAGTTATGCCAAGTTTATTAGATAATACACGAGCTCTTTCTGTCGATCTGGAAAGTGAATTATCATTGGAAACATCGATCCTTGATACGATATTTATTACCACGATGGAAAACAATGAGTATGATTTTGATAAGATTGGAAAGAAAAAATACCAAGTAAAATTAAATCAAGACCAACAAGTTTTTATTAATGATGAAAATGGGGCTACTCACTTATTTATTGATTCGAATAATCGTCGCCGTTCGATCTTAGACTTTTTTACCAGCTATCCATTTTTTGTTCCGTTAGTTGTGCGAACTTGAAAAGAGAATTATGATGAATGACGATATGAAAGAAATTAAAGAATTCTGGGATGAGTTTGCCGATGAGTATACGCAAATTCAAGCAGAATCACAAATTGCCTTAGTCGAGGATGTAGCTGGCACATTATTACAAGAACAGCTTCTACCATGTAAAAGTCTGCTGGATCTTGCTGGGGGGAGTGGCAAGTTTATTGCTGGTTTGATCTCTCATGTCAAAAATTATACTCTTTTGGATATATCCACAAAAATGTTGTCATTGGCGAAAAAAAAA
>DATGVB010000005.1:0-4042 GCA_035300805.1 Tetragenococcus sp.
ATGGAGCTATACTGGCTGCCTTAGATAATAATCAATTAAAAGGTTATGTTACTGATTTTCCCGAGGAAGCTTTACTGCGTCACCCGAAAATCAAATTGTTGCCTCATATGGGAGGAACGACCGAAAAGGCCTTACAAGATGGCGCACTGGTGGCTATGCGTAATATGCGTGAGTTTTTGCTTTATGGTACGATCCGGCAATCGGTTAATTTCCCGAATCTTTATCTGCCTTTTCATGCACCTGAGCGGCTCACAATTTTTTATCATAATCAGCCTAAAACTTTTACCCGAATTTCGCAGATCATCGCAGAACATGATGTTTCAATCGATATTTTAACGAGTGAGCGCAAAGCCGAATTCGTCTATACGATCATCGATTTAGCTGAGACGGACTTAGCTAAGGTAAAAAAAATCAGTGGAGAAATCAGGCAACTTGCTCCAGTGATTCGACTTCGGGTCCTTAAAAACCCTAACTGGCAGCCGACTATTTATCTATAAAACTTTAGAATCATTCTCAACTAGCAGCTTTTAATAAAAATTTGCTAAATAATTGAAAAAAGCGTTACAAAAGGCTCAAACGATTTGACTTTCACTGATTATGAAGGTAAAATTTGTGATATAATTAGAATAATTACATTTAGAGATGATCTCTTATATTAAGCTAGCAAGTGATTGAGAGGAGAAATACAAATGGCAGTAGAAACAAAGAGCAGAGATTATGAATACGGTTTTCACGATGATGTCAAGCCTGTTTATTCTAGTGGTACGGGATTAACTGAAGATACGATTCGTGAAATGTCAAGAATTAAAGGCGAACCTCAATGGATGCTGGATTATCGTTTACAGTCATTGAAGCTATTCCATAAACTTCCAATGCCCAAATTTGGGCCTGACCTGTCAGGTATTGATTTTGACAAGGTTATCTATTATCAGAAATCAAGCGAAAAAAATACGAATAGCTGGGAGGATGTTCCCGATAAAATCAAAGATACCTTTGAACGTTTAGGGATTCCAGAAGCAGAACGGCAATATCTAGCTGGTGCTGCAGCTCAGTATGAATCTGAAGTGGTTTACCATAATATGAAAGATGAATTCAAAAAACAAGGGATCATCTTTACCGATACAGATACGGCTTTACGCGAATATCCAGAATTGGTCAAAGAATATTTTGGTACGGTCATTTCAAATGCAGAACACAAATTCGCTGCTTTAAACGGAGCGGTCTGGTCGGGGGGTACTTTCATTTATGTGCCTAAGGGAGTCCATTGTGAAATTCCAGTCCAAACTTATTTCCGGATCAATGGCGAAAATGCCGGTCAGTTTGAACGCTCCCTGATGATCGTTGACGAAGGTGCTTCGATTCAATATATTGAAGGCTGTACAGCTCCTAACTATACGACGAATAGCTTACATGCTGCTAGTGTTGAAATTGTCGTTAAAAAAGATGCTTTCTTCCGTTATACCACGATTCAAAACTGGTCAGATAATGTGTATAACTTGGTAACTGAACGTGGTACGGTGGAAGAAAACGGAACTTTGGAATGGATCGACGGTAATCTGGGCAGCAAGGTCAACATGAAGTATCCATGTAGTATTTTACGTGGACCTCATGCTAAGACGTCAGTTTTGTCAATGGCCTTTGCCAATTATGGTCAGCACTTAGATGCAGGCTGTAAAGTATTCCATAATGCGCCTCATACTTCCAGTACTTTGATTTCAAAATCAGTGGCCAAAGATGGCGGTGCAACCGATTATCGCGGCCAGGTAAAATTCGGACGTGACAGTAAGGGATCTAAATCACACATTGAATGTGATACGATCTTGATGGATGATAAATCAACTTCAGACACTATTCCATTTAATGAAATTTTAAATAGCGATGTGGCTTTGGAACATGAAGCCAGTGTTTCGAAGATCTCAGAAGACCAGTTGTATTATCTTATGTCGCGGGGGATCAGTGAAGAAAATGCTACCAGCATGATCATCAATGGTTTCATGGATCCCATCACCAAAGAGCTGCCTATGGAATATGCAGTCGAAATGAACCAGTTGATCAATATGAGTATGGAAGGTTCAGTCGGTTAAAAAGCTTTAATACTCTGTCTTTGTACAGAGTATTTATTTTGCTCTAATTTGTGAAAAAACAGATAAAGGAATGATCAATTGATGGAAGATTTAGCTTATAGTGCCCAAAGAGTGGTGGCTGACTTACATGAGCTGGCTAATTTTACTTCAGATGAAAATGGTGCACAACGAGTCGCCTGGACGGCTCTTTGGCGTAAAACACGCGTTTGGTATCGGCAAAAAGCTGAAAGCCTGGGGGCTGAAGTCACACGTGATGCTGCCGGTAATGTCTGGACTAAAGTGGCAGGTGAAAGTAAGGAAGCCGTGGTTATCGGCAGTCACTTGGATTGTGTACCCAATGGTGGCTGGCTAGATGGCTGTCTGGGCGTTTTAACTGGTTTAGAGGCTTTGCGCTGCTATGGAGAAAGTGGTCAAAAGCCTAAAAAAACGCTCTATGTGGTGGATTGGGCTGATGAAGAAGGAGCCCGTTTTGGCTCAAGCTGTCAAGGTTCTTCAGCTGCCAGCGGCAATTTAGATGTGAAGAGTCTGATGGGACGCAAAGATCTTAATGGAGTTGTTTTTGAAAAAGCCTTAGAGGAAAATGACGTTGACCCAGCTCATATGCTGGAGGCTCAAAAACAATTAGCCCAAAAGAACTTAGCAGCTTATCTGGAATTTCATATCGAACAAGGACCGGTGTTAGAACAAGAAGGCCAGGCTGTGGCTTGTGTTTACGGGGCAGCAGGTGTTGAGCGTTATGCCATTGAATTTAGCGGCCAGGCAGCTCATGCCGGTTCTTTTCCGACAAAAATGCGCCATGATGCCTTTTTGGCAGCTGCACAAGCTGCTTTAGATTTTCGCAGAATTGCTTTGAAATACGATGCTGTCTGCACGGTAGGCCAAGCCAGTGTAGCACCAGATGTGGTGACGATCGTACCAGGCAAATGTCGTTTGTCTTTAGATCAGCGCACGATCGATCCTGAAGATCTGGAAAAGATGTATCAGGAAGCTCAGACAGTGGCTAGTCTGGCAGCAGCAGCTGAAGAGGTTGATGTGAAGTGGGAAAAAATCTACTCAGTAGCTCCGCAGTTGTTTGACGATCATCTGATCGACTTGTGCAAACAAGCCGTTAAAGAAGAGACCGGTGTTGCCAGAACAATGTATTCTGGTCCCTTACACGATGCAGTTGAAATGGCTAAAGTAGTCCCGACGGTGATGATGTTTGTAATGTCAGAAAACGGTCTGTCTCATACTAAAGAAGAAAATACTCCTGAACCTGAGTTAAAAACAGGGATCCGTGCTTTCTTGCGTCTGATTGACAAAGTGGTCAATCAATAGTTATAAGAAAACCTCGGGCTAGCCCGAGGTTTTCTTATTGGATTGCCATTCACAAAAATAATTTTAGATGGTATAATTATCTTTGTGAAAATGGTCTCATTATCGTTGAATTAAGAATCAGAGAAAAAATGAGTTTTGATTGGAGGCATTATGGTATTTCAACAATTGTTAGAAAGCTTAAAAAAAAATGAGGATAGTTGTCTGATCACGATTGTGAAAAGCAGTGGTTCAACTCCTCGTAAGAATGGCACAAAAATGTTGGTAAACTCAAAAGGAAGGATCACTGGTACAGTGGGTGGTGGTCCAATTGAATATGAATGCGAACAGTTTGCGATGCAATTGATTCAAGAAAAAAAAGATGCGAGTCGTTCTTATAATTTAGTACCAGAAAATCAGGGAGGCGTAGGCGCTGTCTGCGGAGGAAAAATGGAAGTGGTCTTTCATTATCTATCGCATGAAAACAAGGTTTTAGCCGAAATCTGCCGCCATTTGATTGAGCAAAAAGAAAATCATCAGTCGGCTTTATTATGGACTCCCTTAGCGTTAAACCCAGCAGCTCCTCTGGTTTTTTATAGTAAAAAAACCGGTTGGGTAGGGACTGAGGGCCAGCAGCCTCTGACTGATGAAAGAATAAAAAAAAC
>DATGVB010000006.1:0-2766 GCA_035300805.1 Tetragenococcus sp.
CAAGAAAAAGTCTGACTCTTAATTTGTTGATGAAGAAACTTCTTTATCTCTTGATAGATGAAAGGAACTGTCAGTAAAGACAATAAAATAGTCCACGGAGCCAAATTTAGGCAATACGAAGCAATAATAGCTACAAAGGCAAGCACGTTGATAAACACAAATAAACGCAAAGCATTTTTTTTACCAATGTAATGCACTAAGGTATATCGGGCATTTTTTTCGTCTTCTGCTTTATCACAAGTATTATTAGCCAACATTAAATTAGCGATCCACATAGTATTTGGCAAGGCAATGATCACAATACCCAAAATATTAGAAAACTCCCACTGAAATACTTCAAAAGTATTAATATAGACACAAATCAATGAAATCATAAAGCCCATGGTCACACCAGAAAAAAGCTCCCCCACTGGCAAGCTCGACAAAGGACGTGGACCTGATGAATAAAAAATACCTACTAGATAGCAGAAAAGCCCCATCCACAATAAAGGCCAACCAACAATGATAGCCAAAAAAATTCCTATAGCAGCTGAAATAACAATCATCGTGACCATTAATTTAAAAATAAAGGACAATGATAAGTTTTCACGTCCAATGATATTGGTTTTTTCTTTATAGTCATGCCCCTTTTTGGCATGACGATAATCATTATAATTATCCAAAATATCGACTGCCATATTAAAAATAAACATAGCTATGAAATAAATTACTAAATAACCCAGATGCAGTGAGCCATAATAATACCAGCTAAAACAAACTCCAATCAAAAAGGGTAAGACACTAGCCGTCTTGGCCTTCATTTCAACTAATTCTAAAAATACTGCAGCAGACATTTTTCTCCTCTTTCTAAAATATACAGCATAACACTAGCCTTTTTAAGCCTTAAAAGTTAAAATAGTTCTGATATTAACAATCTTGAAAGGATCGTACCTATGCTGACTTATTGGAATAATTATCCCACGATTCAAAATAAACTCCAAGCTGTTTGCTCAATCATTGAAGAACAATTGGCGGTTCGTAATAAAGAAATTCAAGATACCTTGACTGACTTTGCAAACTCCGGCGGAAAATATTTACGACCAGCTTTTTTCTTGCTTTTTGCTGAGTTAGGTCCGAAAGAACAACAAAATAATCAACAGCTGCTACAAGTAGCCGCCTCCATTGAAATTCTTCATATGGCAACACTGATTCATGATGATATTATTGATGATTCACCCAAGCGTCGCAGTCAGATCACCATACAGTCCAAATACGGCAAAGACATCGCCGTTTATGCAGGAGATCTATTGTTTACTCAGTTTTTTGATTTATTGACCCAGACAATCAATGGTTCGAGCTATATGAGCATCAACGCCCGAGCCATGAAAAGCTTGTTATTGGGAGAACTTGATCAGATGCATACACGTTTTAATCAGCAGGAAACCATCGAGCAATATCTCAAAAGTATTAACGGCAAAACAGCAGAACTTTTCTGGCTGGCTTGCAGCGAAGGTGCTCATTTTGGTCAAACAACCAGTGAAATTGAAAAAAAAGCCGGTGAAATCGGGCGTAACATCGGACTTGCTTTTCAAATCTACGACGATATTTTGGATTACACAGCTCAGGAAAAAGTTTTGCAAAAGCCCATCCTAGAAGACTTAGCTCAAGGAGTATACACCTTACCGTTGATCTTAGCAAAAAAAGGACATGAAGATGAATTTGCTTTTTATCTAGACAAAAAAAATTTACTCACAGCAAAAGAAGCACAAAAAGTGGCGGCTTTAGTAAATAAATATCATGGTATTGAAAAAGCCAGACAGATGGCTTTGGCCTATACTCAAAAAGCTTTAGAAGAAATTGAGCAGCTGCCAAGAGGACAATCAAGCGACAATATAAAAAAACTCACACAAAAATTATTACAACGCGTGTATTAAAAGGAGACCGAAAAAGGAAACTTTCTCGGTTTCCTTTTTGCTAGCCTAATTGACTAGTTGATCGTTTTTATTAAAATATTCTTTGTAACCACTGTAACCAGCTAAAATAGCTGCCAAACTAGAAGTTGCCAAGATCATAAACATTACCATGATCTGATATTTGATGGCATGAACTGGATCGACTCCAGCAAAGATCAAACCCGACATAGTTCCAGGCAAGCTTACTAAACCAACAGTTTTAGTGGAATCTATCGTAGGCTGAATAGCCACACGAATACTTTCTTGTAAAATACTTTTAGCTGCAAGCTTAATGGGTGCTCCCAAAGCGAGTTTCTCCCATACTTGTTGGCGCTGGTCATGAAACTGATTGTATAAATTCCGATAACAAAGACCCGTAGCCACCATGGCATTATTAGCCAGCATTCCTGTAATCGGGATGATCTGCGAGGGGATCAGCTGCAGCGCACCTGCCAAGATCAAAACACTCAAAGTAACATATGTACTGATAAAAATTGCAAAAAAAGTAGTATAAAATTTCTTGTTCTTACTTGGATTGCGCTTATGACCATTCATAGAAGCATTCAAAATAATAAACAGACTCATAGCAGTCGTTAGCCAGAAATTATTGACGCCGATCACATATTTTAAAACAAAACCTACCACAACCAGCTGCACTACTGCTCGTATTGCTGCGTAAATAACTTCCTTACTTAGTCCTAATTTTTCCTTGTAACTGATCACAATGGCAATAGCCACAAGAGCAACGGAAAAAACTAAGGAAAGATTACTAATATTGACTTGATCCATAGTCTAACTCTCCTTTTTCAATATAAATCAACCGATCAGCCGAAGA
>DATGVB010000007.1:0-7758 GCA_035300805.1 Tetragenococcus sp.
CATTATGTGTTATTTTTCTTTCTTACTTTTTGATTACCTTATTAAGCTGGATAATCTTTAATTTGATTTTCTAAATGATCCAATTCAGTTTTAATTCTATAAACCACTGCTTACCCATTAATCAGCTTAACGAATTAAATAAAAAAGGGCAGCGACAGACTACTTCAATCGTCGTTACCCCGTTTTTATAACAAATTTTCCATCAGTCAGCTACCAATGAAGGATCCTCTTTTGCAATTCCTATCCCCGTAAAGCCATAAACAATAGTCAAGATCAGAGGAACATAGGCAAACAGCGTCCACGGCAGATATTTCAATACTGGAACCTGCAAGGTGCCTGACATGAAAATACCTGCTAATGACCATGGAACAATAGCTTCTATTGCAGTAATACTATCTTGTAAAGTTCTTGAAAGATTGGTTTTTTTCAGACCCTTTCTTACATATTCTTTTTGGAAAATATCACCTAATAACACAAAACAGATCGTATTGCTGCCACTAATCGCAATAGAAAGCACACCGGATACCGCGGTCGTTAAGATCAACTGACCGGTAGACTTGATGATTTTCGTTATTCTTTCTAAGATAATATCCAGTGCTCCTGTCATATTTAACGTGCCTACAAAAGCAAAAGCACAGAAGGAAACTTGAATGATATTCATCATAGAAGAAAGTCCGCCTACTTCTAGTAATGTTGCAATATTATCTGAAATAGCGGCCGGTTTTACCCCTACATCGACTAGATAGTCAATTTTAAAGCCGCTGATCAATGAATTAGCGACGGTCTTTGCGGCAAACCCTTGGGTAAGCACACTGACCAGACTAGCAATCACAGTGGATATCAGCATTACAGCAACTGTCGGCTTGCCTTTTACCATCCCTACCATGGCTACAACAAGCGGCAGCAATACAAGGATAATATTCAGCGGGTCAAAGTGATAGATCGAACCTAATACCTTGATAATTTCCTCCACATAACCGCTGTCTACCAGCTTTCCCCTGCCATACACAAAGCCGATCAGGGTATAGAAAATCAGACAAATGATAAAGCCGATGCCACCTGTCTTATAGGCATGTTTCAAATGATCGGTCATCGTCACATTCGAAGAAGCCGCAACTAAAGCCGGTTCTCCACCTAAAGGTGAAAGAGTATCTCCCGTATAAGCACCTGAAACAATTGCTCCAGCCACAATGGCAACGGGAAAATCCATTCCGCGCGCAATCGCCATCAAAGCCGTCCCGACAGTTCCTGCAGCTGCCCAGGAAGATCCTGTTCCCATTCCGATCGCCGCACATAACAAAAAGGCAAGGATAGGTAAAAATTGCGGTCGAATAATGCTCAATCCCAGATAGACCAGATAAGGAACAGTTCCGCTGGTGATCCAGGAAGCCACTAAAAGGCCGACGGATAAAATAATGAAAAGTGCCGGTAGTATTTTGCTGATTTTAAGGACCACTTCATTTTCGATATCCTGATAGGATCTGCCCAGCCACATAGCCATAAGGCCTGTAAAGAAAGCCGAGACTAATAAAGGGATCTCAATAGGCAGATCCAGCACGATCACGCCGACAACTAAGGTCGCGATCATAAATAAAATTGGTAATAACGCCAATTTAAAAGATAATTTCTTTGGTTCTTCACTCATTCATTTTTCCTCCACTAATAAAAAAATTTACAACTCTAATTTGATTACGTAGGTCACAAACCCGATATTTTTTGCGTTCAACAATTGATAGATCGCTAACTCAGGCAGTTTAATTTTTATTTGCTGCTGTTTCTGCTTAAACTGGATCGGATCTTCTATACCCAAAATACTGACTTTTTTTACTGGATGATTTTCAGTTAACTGGATCGTTACCGAATCGTTCATAGCAAAACTAAAAACATAAACAGCAGAATTCTTTACCGTTGCAGGATAATTGCGGACAATTTTATCCCCTGTCTGCGTATCATAAATCGCTTCTTCATTAATACTCATCCAATCACCAATTTGAGTCAGCCGTTCTTCCTGAATAACCGGGATCCTGCCGTCTGCCGTCGGTCCAACGTTCAACAAAAAGTTCCCGCCTTTGGTGATGATCGCGACCATCTCTTTGATCAGTTCTTCAAAACTATGGTAACTGCTGATGTCTTCCGCCCGATTAAAACCATAGGATTTGCCGATCCCCCGGCTTTCTTCCCACGGATGGACATCCAGAAAGCCACCTTTATCATTATATTCCGTGCTGTAGTAATCGCCATGTGTTTCCGGCATTCCTTTAAAGAAACGGTCATTGACAACAATTTCATCACTAACTGCCGGATGATTATAAAGCCAGGCCAGAAATTCTTTGGTCTGAGTATATTCTTCACTAAGATCCCATTCACCGCCGTCAGAGAAAATAAGGGACGGCTGATAGGTTTCCACCAATTCTTTTAATTGCGGCAATAGAATTTCCTGGGCATACTTTGCTTCATCCATACCATATAGTCTGCGGTCTTTTTCAGGCACAAAGTAACCGGATTTAGGACGATGACTCCAATTGGTCTCCCACTCGATGATCGAGTAATAAAACCCCATCCTCAATCCCTGATTTTTGACTTCTTCACTCAATGCTCCCACAATATCAAAAGCAGGGCCTACATCAGTGACCCGCCAGTTTTTCTTGTGCGGATTTTTAGTCGGCCATAAGCAATAACCTTCGTGGTGCTTGGTCGTCAGGACCACATATTTAGCACCTGCATATTTAAATAATTGCACCCACTTTTTAGCATCAAACAAATCGGCCTTAAAATCGCTGACAAAATCTCGATACTTGAAATCTTTGCCAAAATGTTGTTCATGAAATCCTGGATCATGATTCTCATAGTCGCTATAGACACTGGCATAGTACCATTCAGCATAGGAACCAAACAGCTTGTCATTGGTCCCGCGCCAAGCAGGGACAGAATACACGCCCCAATGAATAAAAATGCCGAATTTACTATTCTGAAACCAGCCAGGTATTTTTCTACTATCAAGACTCGCCCAGTTCGCTTCAAACTCTCTTTTCATCATATCGCTCCTTATATTTCAAATTTATTTTAGTTGGTTAAAAAATTAAATAGTTTTTTTCAATTCTACCACTTTTTTCCTCTTATGTGCCTTTCTGTAAGAATTTTCAGTAAATTTTTTTAACAATTTTTCCTTTTCAGCAAAAAAGCCTATTTAACCCTCTACTAAGGATTAAATAGACTAGATGAAGATTGTCATTTACAATACTTTTGATTTTATTCATCTATCACATCATTTCTTTTTTTCTTCTTCTTTAATCAGCTGCTTCATCTCCTTGATTTCTCTTTCCTGGGCCTCGATGATCTGTTCAGCCAGTTTTCTTACCTTCGGATCTTTTAATTCTGCCCGATTACTCGTCATGATCGCAATCGAATGATGCGGGATCATAGCTTTCATCCATGCTTCATCATCAACTGCCGTCTGGGACTGTACCATAAATAAAGAACCCGCAAATACAAGCACGCTGAAGACTAAAATAACTAGATTAGCTTTCTTGTTTTCATACATATGCCACATGAATAACAACATGATAATTGCCATTCCTGCTCCCATCATTAACGCCTTAAAGGCCATCGTCTGACTAAAGAAAATATGATCCAGCTGATAGACATCAAAATACATCATGACAAACATGACCAGTGTTGAAACAATTATCATTACAATAAATCTCAGGTATTTCTTCATCATACTCCATCTCCTTCAAGAACTTTTATTAATTTCAGCCTAACTCAAAAAAACGTTTTCAGCAAATGATATGGGAAACCATGATAAAAATATTTTTGCAGAAATAATTGGTCCTGCTAATCAATGATTTTTTGAGACACATCAGTATATTCAACGAGAATTTCTTCAATCCTATCATGAATCTTTTTTCCACCCTCTTTTAAGGATTAAATAGACTTTGTGTAATACTGAAATTAATTATTACAATTCTTGGGGACTATTGTAAGTGCCAAGTTTCTTTTGACGTCCAATCAAGAACTTGCTATAATATAAGAGCAGGTGAGAAGTGATGGTAACACTCTCACACATTGTTAAAGCAATGGCATTAGGGTTAGCTATAAAGATTTAATCTTTATAGCTTTTTATTTTGTCTGCAATAACTAACAATAAGTTAATGATTGTTAGAACTGCAACAATGTTTTGCAACTTTATTTTTAAAGACTCAACCTTCCCTTTGCCATCGTGATTCATTGGCAACGCCTCCTTTTCACCAATGTTGTCTTTTTATTGGTGTTTAGTGGTGAAGAAGTCGCCATGGCTTTAGCAAACTGCTCTTAATCTTTATTATATAGGAAAACAAAATAGATTTCTCTCATACAAACTGTCAACTTTTTGCCAATCTCGGGCAAGCAAAATCGGATTTTCCTCATTACATAGCCCAATTATTCCATTCATAATTTTTTCAATCATAGTTGTTAAAATTCTAACCACATCTACACCGCCTCCAAAAATTCTCACTGCCACTTTCTCTTTATAAAACATTTTCCATCCATTCGACTATATTGTTCGTGTTTTACTCTATAAAAGCTACTTTTTTTTATTTTAATTTAAATATATCTTTTAAAACAAGAACAATTAGAATATAATACCCTTGAATCATTAATTATATAAGGAGGATTTAAAAAGTGCTAGACAAATTTTTTAAGCTTACAGAGCGAAACACGAACTTTAAAACAGAGATGGCAGCAGGCGTGACAACTTTTATGGCAATGGCATATGTTTTAGTGGTTCAACCCAGTTCAATTATAGGGTTTGGACCCGAACAAACTTTTACCGATATAAATGGTGTGGTGATTTCAAGAGGCGCCTTGCTGTTTATGACAGCATTAGTTTCTGGAATTATTACTTTGTTCATGGGATGTTATGCAAACTTACCTTTTGCTCTATCCGCTGGTATGGGAACCAACTTTATGTTGGGTGCAATGATTCAAAGTAAAACCATTTCTTTTGGAAATAGTATGTCCATCATACTTATCAGTGGCATAATTTTTGTGCTTTTAACCCTCTTCGGTATTCGCGATATCATTGTTAAAGCTATCCCACTAAATATAAAAACCTCTATTTCAGTTGCAATCGGTTTTTTTATTACTTATCTCGGATTTAGCAATTCTGGGATCGGAAATTTTGAAGATGGTATTAACTTAGGCAACTTTGCTGACCCAAATGTGTTTCTAGCTATCTTGGGCCTGATACTGATTGCTATTATGACACTCTATCAGGTACCTGGTGCTTTACTGATCGGGATCATTGCCATTACGATCATCGGTATTCCTTTTGGTATTACACGTGTACCTGAACAATTATTTGGTGTTCCCGAAATGAGCGAGCTCAGTCAATTGACCTTATCTTTTGACTTTAACAACTTACTTAACGGCAGTACCATGGTACTGATATTTATTGCATTTTTTGGTGATTTCTTCTCTACTTTAGGAACCGTACTGGGAGTCAGTGAAAAAGCAAATTTACTAGATGAAAATGGAAACCTTCCTGGAATTCAACGTCCGTTTCTCGTTGATGCTATCGGAACAGTTGTCGGTGCCTTTACTGGCTGTACAACAATTACTACTTTTGTCGAATCATCTGCCGGAGTCCAGGCAGGTGGGAGAACTGGCTTAACCTCTGTTTCAACCGCCTTTATGTTTTTTATTTCGATCTTAGCTTCTCCGCTTTTCCTCATGATTCCCGATGCTGCCACTGCCCCAGCGCTTATTTTTGTGGGTTACAGTATGATCTCATCAATGAAAAACATTGATTTCAATAATTTCAGTGAATCATTCGGTCCATTCGTTATGATTATTTTTACTGCTTTTGCTGGAGGTATTGCTTCAGGTATCAGCGCAGGCATATTAGCTGATGTTGCAATTAAAACCTTTACCAGATCTGAAAAAGCAGAAAAAGCAGTCCATCCTTTAATGTATGCTCTGTGTATTCCATTAATGGTCTATTTTGTATTTAATTAAGTAACCAATCTTTTAAAAAAATCAAATAAAAACTTTGGAGGAGTAATTAATCATGAGAAAAATAATTACACAGAATCGTAGGGAATTATTAAAAGCTGCACTAGGTGAAATAAAATCAGATTTAGCCGTAAAAAATACACGTTACTTAAACTTATTTACAGGAGAAGAATATCCTGCCACGATTTTTATCCATCAGGGTTTTGTTGTTCATGTAGAGTCAGATGATCTTGCAGCGGGTCTTGAAAACGTTAAAGATGTACTCGATGCTCAAGGGGCTTATATCCTACCTGGTCTGATCGATGCTCATATGCATATCGAAAGTTCTATGCTCACACCAAGAAATTTTGCCGAAGCAGTGATCCCGCATGGAACAACGACAGTGATTACCGACCCTCACGAAGTCGGAAATGTGGCTGGAGAAGAAACTGTACGCTATATGCACGATGCGGGACTCGATTTGCCCATGAGACAATGGATCAATATTCCTTCATCTGTCCCGGCAGTCCCTGGATTAGAGGAATCCGGTGCCGTCTTTGATGCTGAAGTGGTCGATCGGCTGGCACAATTACAGAATGTGATCGGTCTGGCAGAAGTAATGGATTACAAGGGAGTAGAGCAAGGAACGGATCGGACGATATCGATGATCGAAGCAGCTGAACGAAATGGTTTATACATTCAAGGTCATGTTCCTAACGAATTCGGACGATCATTAAGTGCCTATGCTGTAGGTGGACCGACAACTGACCACGAAACTCGAACCTCAGCAGAAGCGAAAAACAAACTGCGCGCCGGCTTGTATCTTGATGCCAGAGAATCCTCTATGGCTAAAAACATCAATGCTATCTGGGCTGGAATAAAAGATCTCCCTTGGCGCGATCGTTTGGCAGTATGTACAGATGACCGGGAAGCGGCTGATCTTTTACATGAAGGACATATGAATCATGTTGTCCGCTGTCTGATCCAAAATGGCATGCCGGCAATCGAAGCTATTCGAGCCGGATCCTTACATGTAGCTGAAGAAGTTGGAGTCACCAATCTAGGTGCGATCGCTCCAGGCTATGTAGCTGATTTTCTATTAGTACACGATTTAGCAAAGCTCGAACCAGAACAAGTCTATTTTGAAGGTAAATTGGTTGCAGAAAAGGGTGAAATGGTGACTCCCATCAAGCCGAAAAATTTTGATATCGAAAAAAGAAACACCGTTAATATTCCACCTTTAGACTTAGAGGATTTTCAGTTAAAAGCCCCTAACGGACAACAAAACGGCAAAGTTACAGTCAATGTTCCAACTTATACTGACTATGAAGATTCTATTACTCTTTTACAAAAAGAAGAGCATTCTGTAAAAGACGGCCTCGTAGATATTAGTGAGGATCCTGATCTAGCCTATGTTATTACAGTCAATCGTTATGGAAAACCCAATAAAACAGTAGGATTGATTCGCCATTTTGGCGGAGTTGAAGGAGCAGTGGGAAGCACCATTGCCCATGACCATCATAACCTGATGATCGTTTATCGTTACCCTGAAGCAGCCAAACGAGTTTATGAAGCACTTGTCAGATGCGGTGGCGGCATTAGCTGCTCAGGAAAAGATAAATTGCTGCAGACTCTAGAACTTCCAGTATTCGGACTCATGAGTAATAAAAATTGCTTTGACACGGCCAAAGAAGGAGAAGCAATGACCGAAACACTGAAAGGTATTGGTCTGAATACCATGAACCCGCTATTACGTATCGTAACGTTGGGACTGACCGTGATTCC
>DATGVB010000008.1:0-4392 GCA_035300805.1 Tetragenococcus sp.
AATATTTTTAGGTAAAGCAATATCGGCTATTTCCCAAGTCATTGCTATTTCTATTTTGGTCTGTAATTCTGCCAGTAATTGTTCGATGCCTTTTTTTAGGCTCTTATCCTCTAAAGAGACAGGTCTAAGATGGAGCAATAAAGCTCGCATCTCGGATTGAGCAGTATTAATAATCCCGGCAACTGTTTCTAGCTGTTTCTGTTCGGCCAAAGGAGCCTCTTTACTTTTAGCGACTTCTGTCAAAGCAGACAGCATCATCATAGCCGCAAAGAGTTCTTGCGAGACAGAATCATGTAATTCGCGCGCAAGTCTGTGACGTTCAACTTCTAAAATTTCTTCTTTCGTTTGTCCTTCAAAGCGTTGTGGCTGTTGGTTGAGGACCTGTAATTCACTCGATAATTCCAGTAACTTTTCTTTAATCTGAAATAAATCCTGATGTAAAAGATAGAGTTCTTTATTTTCATGTAGTGCTGGAGTCACGCGATTAAAAATCGGATCTTCAAAGTTCCCCTTAGCCAGGCTATGAACTTTTTCAGTAATCGGTCTAGATATTCTCCTTTGAAAATAGGAAACTGCAATAAACATAAATAGGCCACTAGCCATAGCCAGTCCAAGAATATAAAATAAAAGCGGAATATAAGCAACTCTTACTTGAAAAAGCGCCAGCCAAATTCTTTTTTGACCGCTGCCATAGGAATAAGAACCCATTAAAAGCAACATAGCCATAAAAGTCAACACACTACTACAACCAGCTAAAACATTGCGTGCGTGGTTATCGATCATACTCGAATCACCTCAATATCTCCAATCAGACTCGTTGTAATGATCTTTATCTGACGACTGCTCTGACTGTAATCCGCACTATACAATTGTAGCTCATCATTACGTAATTTAATTTCCTGCTCTTCAAAATAGACCGTACCCAATAAAGCTGTATGCTCTAATTGTACCCCTATCCCGCTAGGAATCAAGACTCGAGTACGACCAACACCCTTGCGGATCAGAATGACATTTTCCTTTTTAGGTAAGATGGTATTGCCTAGATCGATGATCGTATCACCAGACAAGATATTGATATTAATGTCATCCCATTCATAAACTCGATCGCCAATACGCTGGTTACCGAACCATGGCTGCTTTTTTTTCTGTCCGTCATGACTTTTAGGTTCAGTTGTTTCAACCATGATCATCTGTTTATTTTTTTTAAAAGACCAGTTAGACAAGTTTACCCCAGCAATTTCTACTCCTTTTAAACCAATAAAAAGAACCGTAAAAACCATCAGGATCCAAACTGCTGAATTATATAATAAACCCAGCAAAATAAGAAAAACACCTAAAAAAAACTGGATATTTCTTCTTCTGTTAAGTCTTCTTTTTTTACCTGGACGAGTCGATCGATAGACCAAGAAACCACCACATAAAACTGCAGCTAACAAAAGAGGATTATCGATCAATTGCCAAACAACCAATAACAATAACAAACTTTCAACCACGAAAAAAAAGCGCACCGCTCTTTTCACCGACATTCCCTCCCATTGTTTTTCTTTAGTGTATACTAAAAATCAAGTAAACTCATCCGTCTGCAGGCTTAAAAAAGGAACAAACCTTAATGGGCTTGTTCCTATATCAGCTTAATTATTATGAACACTTAAGATTTTTACATTCATGGTTCCGCCTGGTGTTTCAATATCGACTTCATCATTTACTTTTTTGCCTATTAAAGCTTGAGCAATGGGTGAATCATTTGAAATCTTACCAGAAAAAGGATCCGATTCTGCACTACCGACGATTTTATATTCCTCTTCTTCTTCATCAGGTAATTCTTTAAAGACAACCGTTTTCCCGATTGAAACTTCATCTTCATCCACATGTTCATTGTCAATAATTTCGGCAAAGCGGATCATCGTTTCCAAAGTTGTGATCCGACCTTCTACAAATGACTGCTCATCTTTAGCTGATTCATACTCTGAGTTTTCGGAAAGATCACCAAAACCACGAGCAATCTTAATTCTTTCAATAATTTCCGGACGCCGAACAGTTTTTAACTCTTCCAATTCCGCTTCTAATTTTTCTTTCCCTTCTTCAGTCATAGGGTAAACTTTTTCTGTCATAATTAAAATCTCCTTCATTTCACTTTCAATACTAAAAAGAAAATCAATGGTAATCCTTTTAGAAGTCTAAAAAAGATTACCACCAATTCATATAATTGTAAACCTATTTACTCGTTTTTCAACAACAATTTTTAGTTCACATACTTTTCCACCAATTCATTGTGCTCATCAAAAGTATTGGCATAGTAGACCTCTCCTGTGGAAACATCTGCAACAAAGTACAGGTAATTATTATCCGTCGGGTTTAAGACAGCCTCAATGGCCTCTTGACTCGGATTATTAAACGGTCCCGGTCCATAACCTGTATTCTGATAAAGATTATAAGGTGAGTCCACTTGCAGATCTTTATTATAAACTTTTTCTTTATGTTCTCCTAGAGCATAAAGCACTGAGATGTCTGACTGTAGTGGCATATCCGCATCGATCCGGTTGAAAAAGACCTGAGCAATCATTTTACGATCCTCATCAGTCACTCCTTCTTTTTCTACTAAAGAAGCAAGTGTAAGAACTTCGTGTACATTTAAGTCTGATTTATCGATATCCTCATAATAATTGGACATTATCTCATCACTTTTGGCCACCATTTGCGTAACCAGTTCTTTCAATGAGACATTCTGATTGGCATCATAGGTAGCTGGAAATAGATAGCCTTCCAAACGATAACGTACATCTTTACTCTTTGATGCATCTTCCAATAAATCAGGATAAGTTTCTTTTAGTTCTTTAAAGAAATCTTCGTCTTTTATCAAAGCAAGAAAATCTTTTTTCTTAAAACGCGTTGTTTTGGCAAGTGATGTGGCGATTTGATCGACATCATACCCTTCAGGAATCGTAAATTTAACTTGTCCCGATGCACTCGTGCCTTTTTTCAAATGATTCGCCAACTCATCTAAAGTCATACTAGGCGAAAACACATATTTTCCTGCCTGAAAACCATCATAATTATTGAACTTCGTATAATAATTAAAAACCAGACCACTTTTGATTATTTTATTTCTTTCAAGAATTTCTCCAATTTGCTTATTCGATGAGCCAATCGGAATATTAACGGCAATCGTTTTATCCGATTCCTCACTCACTGGTTCTAAACTGCTTTTTACATAGCGATAAGAAGAAAAACCAAAAACGCCACCCACAATTACCAAAGCCAGAACAATAATAAGAACAATCTTACGAACCACACGATCTTCCTTTTTTCTATTATTACGCCTTTTCTTTATATCCTTGGGCTTATTACTCGGCTGATTTTTTTTATTTGAAGTTCGGTTGTCATCTTTCAATACAACCCCTCCTAACCATCAAGTTTCTAACTTGTACTATTATACATGAAAGAGCTTATATTTTAAATGATTTTTGGGGATTCTATAATTAAAACAGAAAATATATATAACTATTGAGAGTCATTCTTTTGACGAAGTTCCATTAATTTTGGATCTTGATAATCTACTATGTCAAGTTTTGTATCACGAGGTACGTTATGATAGCTTTTTTGACGATTACTTTGAACACTACCATCAGGTGGAGTCAAATCATGCCCTAAAAATTCATATGGTAAACGCATAAAACGTATTTCTGTTTTTTCTTTTTTAACATCTTGGCGTAGTTCCATAACTCTTTGATGTTCTACATATTTATTTGTAGCTTGCATTCCCAAACAGATACAACTCAAAGTTATTACTAAAGCCCTTATAACTCTTTGATGCTTTTTAGCTGAAAAATCTATAGGTAAAGCTACCACTAGTTCTAGTAAAGCTAATACTAAAAAAATATAAGAAGATAAAATATTTCTAGGTCCAAATGGTTTTACCACTAAAAAAGGACCTACTAACACTAAAGAAATTACTAAAAAACTAAAAAAATAACGTTTATTTTTCCCATCTATATTTGATCTTCCTACAATAAAGATTAACGAAAAAAGAAAAATAATAATTAATAGTAATTCAAATAACAAAACTAACAAAGACTGGTTAGCCCAAGAAATATTTAAGATATAACGAATTACAAAATATACTGTTGGGAAAAAAAATAGTATATTTTTAAACATATTTTTATTTTCTATTAAAAAATAAATAACAATAGCAAACAATAACAATAGTAAAGCATTCTCTTTTACATACAATTCAGTCCAATCTGTTAATAATGAAGTGATAAAAGAATTTAAATCAACATTAGATAAACCTCTCATATTATTTTGAGCATGGTAGCCGCTATTTGAAAACATAATCATAGCACCAAATATTGTTCCTAACAACCAGCTTATATACGGATAAATTTTTTCTTT
>DATGVB010000009.1:0-3109 GCA_035300805.1 Tetragenococcus sp.
CGGACGTGAGATTCCAGCTGAAATTGCCCCAAGAAGAGCAGGAGATCCAAGCACTCTAGTGGCATCCAGTCAAAAAGCCAGAGATATTTTAGGCTGGCAACCACAATATAGCGATATTAAAGACATTATTCAAACGGCTTGGGATTGGCATGTATCTCATCCTCACGGTTATGGTGAAGGTGATGGAAAATGACGATCAGCCAGCTAGTTTATGATTTTACCACTTTAGCTATTTCTAATGGCGGCTGGATGGAGATGGATCGTACTTATCTGCAGAATCGGATCTTAGCGTTGATTGGTGAAGATGATTTTAAAGTAGTAGAAAAAAATCAGTTAAATCAAAGTTCAATAGAATTGATGGATCAGTTAGTAGCTGTGGCTCAAAAGAATCAGATAATAGGGGACAGTCCTTATGAAAAAGAAATTTTTGCTGCTCAACTAATGGATTTTCTAACCCCGCCTCCTTCAGTGGTCAATGCTTTTTTTGCTCAGCATTATGCTAAAGATCCACAGCAGGCGACAGATTATTTCTTTGCATTATGTAAAAACAACGACTATATCAAGACTCGCTCCATTGCTAAAAATATTGTCTTTCCAGCAGAAACTGAATACGGATATTTAGAAATTACGATTAATCTGTCAAAACCGGAAAAAGATCCCAAAGACATTGCTGCTCAGAAAAAGACAGCTGCAGTAACTTATCCTAAATGTCAGCTTTGTATGCAAAATGAAGGTTACGAGGGACGCAGTAATTTTCCGGCACGAGCCAACCATCGGATCATTCGGATGAATTTAGACGGCGAGTCTTGGGGTCTGCAGTATTCTCCATATGCCTATTATAATGAACACTGCATTATTTTATCGGAAGAACATCGCCCGATGAAAATTGATCGCAAAACTTTTGAGCGTTTGTTACAGATCGTAGCCGTATTGCCACACTATTTTGTCGGTTCTAATGCAGATTTGCCGATTGTAGGTGGTTCAATTTTATCTCATGATCATTACCAGGGCGGACGTCATACTTTTGCGATGGAAAAAGCACCAATCGAACGAACTTTTTTCTTAGACAAATTTCCAGCCGTCACTGCTGGTATTGTTAAATGGCCCATGTCCGTTATTCGGCTGCAATCTGAAAATAAGGAAGCTCTAATTGCGGCCAGCTTTCATATTTTTAAGAAATGGCAAAGTTATTCGGATGAAAATTTATCGATCAAAGCTTTTTCTGCTGATAAGACACCTCATCACACAGTCACACCTATTGCCCGTAAAAAAGAGGCGTATTTTGAAATTGACTTAGTATTGCGTGACAATAATGTTTCTGAGCAATACCCAGATGGGATTTTCCACCCACATCCAGATGTTCAGCATATTAAAAAAGAGAATATTGGTCTGATTGAAGTAATGGGTTTGGCCGTTTTACCGCCTCGTTTGGCAACGGAACTGAAAGAAGTAGAAAAATATTTACTTGATCAAAAAAATGAGATGAAAGAGTATCATAAAAAATGGGCTGACCAGCTTAAAAACGAACAGGATATTTCGTTAACTAATGTTGATAAAGTAGTAAAAGATGCTGTAGGAAAAGTTTTTGCCCGCGTTTTAGCAGATGCTGGTGTTTATAAACGCACGGTTAGTGGCCAGGCCGGTTTTGACCGTTTCATCGAGTCCTTATAAATAAAGGAGGGATCAACGATGGTAACCATCAAAGAAATTGCTCAAAAAGCGGGTGTCTCTCCTGCAACAGTTTCCCGGGTTTTAAATTATGATAAGAAATTATCGGTTTCCTTAGATACCAAGCAAAAGATTTTTGAAGTTGCAGAACAACTAAATTACACCAAACATAAACAAAAAACCAAAAGTCAAACGATAGTTCGCCTGGTTCAGTGGTACAATAAACAAGAAGAACTTGAAGATCTATATTATTTGTCGATCCGTTTAGGTATTGAAAAAAAAGCAGAGGAAAAAGGTGTTCATCTAGTTAAAGAAAAAATTAACGATTTAACGGATGATAGTGAGGTCCATCCAACAATTGCTGTAGGAAAATTTGATCAAAAACAAATTAATCTGCTGAAAAAGCATGCAGATACTTTGTTATTAGTTGATTCAGATGGAAATACTTTTGGTCAGGATGCTCTAATGATTGATTTTCGTCAAAGTATTTCCTTGGTGATCGATCATTTTATTCGTGAAGGACATGAAAAAATCGGTATTTTATCCGGAGTCGAATATACGAAAGAAAGTCAATATCCGATTGAAGATCCACGTCTGACAACTTTTAAGGAGCAGATGACTGCTTTAAAGATCTATCAGGAAAAATATCATGTCAAAGGAGCTTTTACAGTAGCGGGCGGCTATGAAGCTATGAAGCACTATCTAAGCGAGCAGGATGATTTGCCCACAGCTCTATTTGCTTCTAGTGATGCATTGGCAATCGGAGCTATACGAGCCATTAAAGAAGCAGGACTTTTGATACCAGAGGATATTTCTCTAATTGGTTTTAATGATTTAAGTGTTTCTAAATATGTCAGTCCGGCTTTATCAACAGTCCGCTGCTATACTGGCTGGATGGGAGAGTTAGCAGTGACTATGATTTTAGAGATGCTGCAAGAAGATGCTCCCAGTGCCCGTAAAACAACGATCGAAACAGAACTTGTCTTACGTGATTCAAGCTTGATAAGAAAATAGTTTTTAGAGTGCAGGAAAGCAAAAACGGTTTTCCTGTATTTTTTTGCTGTGAGATAATGTGCGTACTTTAATAAAAACTGTGTATATTATTAAGATAATCAACGTAGTTTAATAAAAACTACGCACATTATTGAAAAAATAGGTTAATAAAAAAGGGCAGCTAGTTATTTTCGCCTTTTCGTGATAAAATAATTGAGAATTTTAAAAAAGGGGAAACAGCTCATTATGAAAGTATTAGCAATGGATACTTCTAATCAGACTATGACAGTGGCTGTGATGGAAGATGATCAGATTCTGGGACAAATTCAAACGATGGCCAATAAAACGCATAGTAAAAGTTTAATGCCGGCAATTGATTTATTGATGAAAAATATAGGAGTACAGCCTAAAGAACTCGATCGCATCGTAGTCGCTCAGGGACCAGGTT
>DATGVB010000010.1:0-3677 GCA_035300805.1 Tetragenococcus sp.
ACGGGATAAACGCTGAAAGCATCTAAGCGTGAAGCCCCCCTCAAGATGAGATTTCCCTTTTCTTTTAAGAAAGTAAGATCCCTGAAAGATGATCAGGTAGATAGGTTCGGAGTGGAAGACGTGCAAGCGTTGGAGCGGACGAATACTAATCGATCGAGGACTTAACCAAAGGAAGACGCGCAAGAAAGTTGGTCGGAAGTTGTTTTTCATCCAGTTTTGAGAGAAGGAAAGCTTTTCTCAAAAGAAAAAGAAACGTGTGGTGGCGTTAGCCAGAAGGAGACACCTGTTCCCATGCCGAACACAGCCGTTAAGCTTCTGAACGCCGATGGTAATGAGGGGTTGCCCCTTGTGAGAGAAGGAAGCTGCCACGCGCAACTTTTTTATTCCGGCATAGCTCAGTTGGTAGTAGCGCATGACTGTTAATCATGATGTCGTAGGTTCGAGTCCTACTGCCGGAGTTCTATTAAAAAGCGATCGACTAGACTAATAGTTGATCGCTTTTTCTTTTGTTTTCAATTAAAATAAAAGATAAGAATAAAATAAAGGGGCTTAGGGCTAATGATTTTAAATAAGAAATATTTGATGTTTGATTTAGATGGAACCATTGTTGATTCAAGTGAGGGTATTTTTGCTTCTATTAATTATGCCATGAAACAATTACAAAAAACTCCCTTAGATACTGCAACTTTAAAAATGTTTGTCGGTCCCCCTTTGCAAACCTCTTTTAAGAAAATTGGTCTAAGTGATACCGAAGCTCGGTTAGCGGTTGCTCAATATCGTGTACTTTATAAAAAACAAGGGATGTTTCAGGTTCAGCCGTATCAGGGTATTAAAGAAGCACTGGCTGAACTTAGTCAGGAATATGATTTATTTTTAGCGACAGCTAAACCCGAAATTTTCGCCAAAGAAATACTGAATCGTCTACAATTTTCCAAATATTTTACAGCGATTTATGGTTCGGATTTAGCAGGTAAACGTCCAGATAAGAGTTCAGTTATCGCTATATTATTGAAAAATGAAGGAATCAAAGAAATTGACCGCACACTGATGATTGGGGATCGTAATGATGATGTACTGGGAGCTAAAGCTCATTTGATCGATACTTTGGGTGTATTATATGGTTTTGGTGATAAAACAGAACTAGTCTCTGCTGGAGCAAAATGGCTTATTCAAAAGCCTGAAGAATTATTAGAAGTTTTGTCAGTTGATTGAAAAGAATTATGAAGCTTTAAATTTCCGCAAAATAAAAAGTAAAAAGTCTTCAACTGACTTCTTACTTTTTTTTAAGCCATTTGCCGGGTTTGAACCGGCGACCTCCGCATTACCATTGCGACGCTCTACCAACTGAGCTAAAACGGCAAATCATTAGTTTAAAACTAATCCGACTCAGATATACTACCATGTTATTAAATTTATTGCAAGTTAAAGATCATTACTTATTTTTAAAAGACTGTTTCAGTTAATCTTTCTTTAAGCTCAAGTGACTATACTTGGGTTAAATAAAGTAAAGGATGTGTTGAAACATGATAACTTCAAAAGATAATATACTAGCAGTTCAAATAACGAAAGTATTCTATCCCTTTATTATAGCGCAAGGACATGACGGACATGCTCTTTTCTTGAATCTTTCGCCTAATGAGCAAAAAGATGAAAGTTTTTGGGAAGCTATGAAGCGAATTTTTAAGGCTCAATTGTGGGTTCCCATGGATATAAGGTCGAATAAACTTGTTGATGAGGGCTGGTTAGATGTCAGTTTTTAACTGGGCCTTGCTTAGCTGCTAAAACTTTAATCTTTAAAGGAAATATATATTTAAGTAATATGCTGGAAGCTTGCAGTTTTCCAGAACTAGACATTTATTGTTTCCCGTGATACACTGGCCTAGTTGATCAGTAGAAGAACGGCAGTATTTTATCATAAGAAAGAAATAGGTAACATTAAGAGTAACTGTAAGCTTCATTTAAAAGGAAAATCAGCTATCTTTTTTGATGCAGGAGATCGCTAATTCAGGCTGTAGACAGTAATTGGGTCTATGGCTTTTTTTATGGTAAAACAAAGGAGAAAAAATGTTAAGGTTAGAACATATTAGGCAACAATTTGCTGACAAAATTTTATATGAAGATTTAAATTTACAAGTCAATGATCAAGAGCATGTAGGTTTGATCGGTCAGAATGGTGCTGGGAAATCTACCTTGATCAAAATTATTACAGGAGAACTGCTGCCAGATGAAGGTCGGGTGGAAATTTCTAAAAACAGTCAGTTGGGTTACTTGGATCAATACGTCCACATCGAAGAACAGCTGACCATTTATGAATTTTTAAAAACGGCTTTTCAGTTAGAATTGGACAAAGAAGCAGCTATTGAAAAGTTATACGCAAGATACGGTGCAGAATTAGATGAAAGACTATTAGACAAAGCTGGAAAATTACAAACAGAATTGGATCAAAGTGATTTCTATCAGTTAGATACCTTAATAGAGGAAATGGTAAGTGGCCTGGGAATTAAGGCGTTGGGTCTAGACACTCTTGTAAGAAATCTAAGTGGGGGACAGCGCTCAAAAGTAATTTTGGCAAAATTATTATTAGAAAAACCTGATATTCTAGTCTTGGATGAACCGACCAATCATCTGGATGATCAGCATATACGCTGGTTGATCGATTTTCTGCAAAACTTCGAGGGGACTTTTTTAGTGATTTCGCATGATCAGAATTTTTTAAATGCGATTACGACTCATATCGCTGATATTGAATTTGGTAAGCTGACTAAGTATACCGGCAACTTAAAAAAAGCTCTGAAGCAAAAAGAAGCCAATAAAGAAAGCTATCTCAAACAATATGCTGCCCAAAAAAAATACATTGAAAAAACAGAAAGCTATATTCGTAAGTATAAAGCCGGGTCACGTTCAACTATGGCAAAGAGTCGTGAAAAACAGCTGGCAAAAATCGACCGCTTGACCCCGCCTAGTGAAGCAGCCAAGCCACAATTTCAATTTCCTTATCACGAAATCGTGAGCACTTTGGCAATTACTACTGACCGGTTAGTTATCGGTTATGACCAACCACTATTGAAGCCAATCAATCTCACCATACGTTATGGCGAGAAAATAGCTATTCGTGGTTTTAATGGTATCGGAAAATCAACCTTACTGAAAACTCTGCTTGGTGAGATACCTGCTATTTCCGGAAGTTTTTCTTTTCCAGCTCATACCAGGATCAATTATTTTGAGCAGGAGCTGCAGTGGCGTTCTCCGCTGGAAACACCTTTACAATATCTCGGTAAGTTATATCCAAAAGCCAGCAATAAAGAACTTCGTCGGCATCTTTCTCAAGCAGGTTTAATCAGTCAATTAGCCCAGGAGTCGCTTAAAAGACTAAGCGGTGGAGAACAGACAAAAGTAAAACTAGCACAAATGACGATGGCACCAGCAAATTTTTTGATTTTGGATGAGCCGACCAATCATATCGATCAGGAAACAAAAGAAAGTTTGCAAAAAAGTCTGGCAGATTATCCGGGAACGGTACTTGTTGTTTCTCATGAACAAAATTTTTATGAACCTTTTGTAGAACGTATAATTGAGATTGAGGGTTAAAAAATGGATGAACAATTTGATGCATTACATTTACAAGTAGTTATTTTACCTATTGAGTTTGACCATGATCTTCCTGTTTATCAAGGATT
>DATGVB010000011.1:0-2562 GCA_035300805.1 Tetragenococcus sp.
TAAAAAAGTTGATCAGAAAAAAGCTGAACAAAGAAAATATGTAAAAAACGAAAAAAAAGTTAACAAAAAACTTGCCGAAAAATCTTATGATGGAAAACATCAAACCATTGAGGTCAATGATAATAAACCGACTTTTACCACCTCAGATCTGAAGATAAAAAAACAAGGTTGGGAAAAATATGGCGATCTTGATTCCTTAAATCGAGCAACCAGTGCTGAGGCTTTATTAAATCAAAGACGTATGCCAACAAAAAAACGTAAAAGTATTCAGAATGTAAAACCTACTGGCTGGCACAGTAAGAAAATCAATGGTAGCTATTTATACAATCGGAGTCATTTGATTGGTTACGCTCTATCTGGAGAAAATGATAACTGGAAAAATCTAATTACTGGAACTCGTCAATTGAATAGTCCGGAAATGTTACATTTAGAAATGGACATCAAAACCTATCTAGAAAAAAGCAAGAAAAATTATGTTCGCTATTCAGTAATTCCAATTTTTAAAAATGACGAACTGGTAGCTCGTGGCGTACATATGCAGGCCCAATCAATCGACAGTAACGCTATTTCTTTTAACGTCTACATTCACAATATTCAAGAAGGCGTGACCATCAATTATGCTAATGGAAACAGCCAGACAAAATCAGCGATGCAGGCAGCTAAGAAAGCTAAAGAAGAGCAAGAACGTAAAGAAGCCGCTGAAAAACAAGCGACTAAAGAACAAGAACAGGCTCAGCAAGACGAACAAGCTAATGACCTATCTGAAAGCACTGTCTATGTTGCTACTCAGTCTGGTAGCAAATATCATTTTGACCCTAATTGTCGTGGATTAAATAATGCCAATTCAGTAAGTTCAATGGATATCAATCAAGCCAAAGCACAAGATTATACTCTTTGTGGCTGGGAAGATTAAATACTTCAATTGTCATTTTTAAAACTTTAAAAAAAAGCAAGAACTGATCATCTGACAGTTCTTGCTTTCACATTTATTTATCCAGATCCTGTATTACTTTTCTGACTTCTTCTTTGGTTTCTGCTTGCTCTTTTTCATCGACTAGAAAATCTGGATCAGAGTTCAAAAAGGCTAATAGTTCATTGATCCAGTCTTGACTTTTATAGTGGATCATATACTTTTTATCATAGTCAGCAAAAGATTGAACAGGATCATTTTGAAGCTTATTCTGAAATTGTTCAAATGCCGTCAATAAGTTATATCCTTTGATTAAGTGAAATAACTCTTTTTTATTACCAATAAATGCGCTGAAGCGTTGATGCAGCGCTAAGTAAACACTGCGGTCAATTTCGATTGCTTTTATATCGTAGCTTTTGTTTAACTTTTCAACTGCGGGATAATCAGCAAATGCTTTTTCTTTATCCAAAGAAGTTTCATACGGAGGTCTGCCGTGGCGTGCTTCTTCATCATCTTTCATACAACATTTTTTATATTTTTTACCACTGCCACAAGGACACGATCCGTTACGGTCAATTTTATGTGAAGTCTTTTGTCGTTTTTCGCGTTCCATCTCTTTTTCTAACAGAGTTTGCTGCTTTTTCTGTAAAGCATCATCAGCTTCTTTTTGTTTTTCTGTCTTTTCAAATATTGTCCAGTTAGCCATAACTTTAGTCACGTCATCAATATAATAGCAGCGTTTTTCTATGCTTCCTGGCCGATAAATATCATCGATAAATTCGTCGTATTTTCCTCTCACCTTCAAATCAATTCGACCACTATCATAAAGTTTTTGAACATCCTCGATCATTTCAAATAAAGCTGTATCTGCTATAGCTGCAGCGATTTTTGTCACAAAATAATCAGCTTGGTTCTTGTTTTCATTTTCGATTAGTTTCCGCAAAAAATAAATCATATCTTCCTTAGTGATTTTCTCATCCAAATATAGCTGTACATACAGACTTAATAAACTATCACGGAGAAACTCATCCATATCTGTATTGGCAATTAATTTTTGTAATAAGGCAAGATTGCCATCATAAGTGCTATAAATAAGCGCCGGTAAATATTCTGTAATGGTATCTCCTAAAATTTCATCAACCGTATCTGCTGGTAATTGGATAAACTCCATGATGAGTGGAAAAGCCTGCTTTTCTTGATACTGGGCCAATAAAAATAAAGTGTACATATCAAAAATATTATCTAGATGATTTTCTGGTCTGTCAACCATATCACATAGATTATCCAACAAAATCGGAGTTACTTCAGTTGGTATTTTTTGAGCCTGTTTGATTGTTTCAAAGGGAAAGTATTTATTTTCTTTTTTTAATTGTTCGATAACTTCGTTCATTTTATCCTCCTTTTTGCTTTTATTTTAACATAACTTCTATCCTTACGAATCAAAAGCAAAAATAAGCCTAAAAATACTGGCCTATTTTTGCTTAAACTTACTATTTACTTTGTCTTGCTAACACTTTGTGACAAAAGCTCCAAGCACAAATATTCTAATTTTTTCTTTCTTCCGCTAAACTAATAATATATTCAGAAAAAGGAGAGTGAAGAAAATGAGACTCGTTGTAAAAGCTGCAGATCTGGACCGTCTGCAGAAAAAG
>DATGVB010000012.1:0-9969 GCA_035300805.1 Tetragenococcus sp.
GAAAGCATCTTTTAACAAAACAGTCATTACACCTTGCGCATTTAAGTCAGCTACAGTGATCGGCTGATCCTGATAGCTAAAAGCTATGGTAATTTTAGCAAGTCTGTTTTTTAAATCTTGTAGGTCTTTAGCCAAACACAAGATCGCCATCACTTCGCTGGCTACTGTAATATCAAAGCCATCTTGCCGCGGCACTCCCTGCTTGACGCCCCCCAAGCCGATGACCGTGTGGCGCAAAGCACGATCGTTTAAATCCAATACTCTTTTCCACAAAATTTTTCGCGGGTCGATCTGTAGTTCATTTCCCTGGAAAATATGATTATCAATAATCGCTGAAAGTGCATTATTAGCAGCGGTGATTGCGTGAATGTCCCCAGTAAAGTGTAAATTAATATCTTCCATCGGTAAAACTTGTGAATAACCGCCGCCTGTTGCTCCTCCTTTGACACCCATCACTGGACCTAAAGAAGGCTCTCTGAGAGCTAAAACAGCATTTTGGTCTAATTGGTTCAGGCCATCTGCTAAGCCGATGGATACTGTTGTTTTTCCTTCACCGGCAGCAG
This sequence comes from Tetragenococcus sp., assembly GCA_035300805.1. Taxonomy (GTDB): domain Bacteria; phylum Bacillota; class Bacilli; order Lactobacillales; family Enterococcaceae; genus Tetragenococcus. The sequence continues at coordinate 564 of DATGVB010000012.1, forward strand.
TCGGATTAATAGAGGTAACCAAAATAAGCTTTCCTTGTTTCTCTTGCTTTTTTTTGTTTAGATCAACTTTTGCCTTATACTTACCATAAAGTTCAAGCTCATCTTTTTTTATTTGTATTTTATTGGCGATATCTTCAATTGGAGTCAAAACCGCCTGTTGTGCAATCTCTAAATCTGATAACATAACTTAAGCTCCTACTTTCTATTAAGTGCTAGACCCATAAATAAATTTAATTGATAGTTACTTTGACTTGTTCAGGTAACATTTCGCAAAAAAATTCGATATTTTTTTTATTTAAAGTGAAGTCGAATGGTTCTTCCTGCCTTAGAATAGTAACATGATTTCCGTTAATTTTTATTTCTTCGATATCATTAAAAGGAATAAATTTTTTTTGCCAAAAACGGGCATAAGAAATTTTAAGACCGTCCTTTAAAACTAGAATTGTACGATGGTAACCACGATGGAGTAAATACAAAAAGATCACTATAAAGACTAGACTTTTCCAATGAACAGAAGCTCGCTCTAAAACAAAACTCAAACTAAGAAATAAAAAAGCAAGCGTGACCGACCAATAAATAATCGCTAACGAATGTTCTGGTTGCCAACGAATCTTATTTTTTTTCACATTGCTCCCCTTTCATTTATCCGATAAACTATACTATGAAAACTAAAAGTAAAAGAAGGTATATCGATGCTTAAAATCCATATTGATGCTTCAACTAAAGGAAATCCTGGTCCTAGTGGTGGTGGAATAATCATAACAGAAAAACAGCAGCAAGTACAAAAAGCTTTTGCGCTTTCCATATTAACCAACCACCAAGCAGAATTTGCTGTATTTTCATACTTATTAGACTTTCTGATTCAGCAAAAATTCACAGAAAAAACCATTATTGTTTATACTGATAGTCAAATTCTAGTACAAACTTTAGAAAAAAACTATAGTAAAAATCCCGAATTTCAGAAATATTTATGTGAGATACAAGAAAAGTTAGAGGCTTTTCCTATGTTACTAGTAAAATGGATCCCGGAAAAAGAGAATAAAGGGGCTGATCACCTTGCCAGACAAGGATTGCAAAAATCTCTACGTTTACAAAATCGGCGAAAGTAAACGTGAAAAATTCTGTTTAAAACGTAACCAGTAAGATTGTTTCTTGATCATTTCCGGTGTTAGCAAGCTGCAGTTTTCCATATCTTTTTCAAAAATCTCTGCTAATTCTTGATTGATTGTCTTATCATAACAAAATGCATTAACTTCAAAATTTAGATCATAGCTGCGGATATCTTGATTAGTTGTTCCAAAAGAAGCCAGCGAAGCATCACTTAAAATCGTTTTGGCATGGATAAAGCCTGTTTCATAGATATAGATTTTCACCCCAATTGCCGTAAAATAATTAGCATAATACTGGGTCGCACGATAAATAAAAGGATGATCCGGCATGCAGGGGATCATGATCCGTACATCTACTCCAGATTTCACCGCAATTGCTAGAGCACTGGTCATGGAATCATCCGGAATCAGATAAGGAGTCTGGATCCACACTCTTTTTCTGGCCGTAACGATCATTTTAATAAAGCCATCCTTAATAAGCTGTTCTTTACTTTCCGGTCCATCAGCCACAACTTGCATCATAATCTGCCCCTGTGAATCAGTTTCATCGATCACAAAATAACGATCCTCATATTCTAACATATCAGCTTCATCTTTTACTGAAGCATTCCAGTCACGAATAAAAATTTCCTGTAAAGAGAACGAAGCTGTCCCGACGATCCGTCCATGGGTATCGCGCCAGTAACCAAATTTTTCTGTCGTTTCTAAATACTGGTCACCTACATTGAAGCCTCCTGTCCAGCCGATTTTACCATCAATGACCACAATTTTTCGATGCAAGTGATAATTTAAGCGGGTTTTACGGATTAAATTTCGTGAAGTAATAAAAGGAACGACTTTACCTCCAGCTTTAATCAGCGGACGAAAAAATTTGATGTCGGTTTTCCCGCCCCAAGGATCAAAAATCAGCCGAACTTCTACGCCTTCTTGGGCTTTTTCAACTAGAACATCTAAAAACTTATTACCGATCCGATCATCAAAGAAGGCATAGTATTCTACATGAACATTATCTTCAGCCTTACGGATATCTTCAAACAAGTGATTGAATTTTTCTTTTCCATCGGTAAAAAAAGTTAACTGATTGCCTAAAGTTATCGGTGATTCATCCATACCTTGTAAATAATCTTCTAGCAAATAGGTCTCTTCATTTACCATTCGTTCAGGAAAAGAATGATTATTTTTCTCGATGATCTCGTTAATTTCTTTAATTCTTCTCTGATGCTTTTCACTTAATAAATAAACCGTCTCTCCATCGATTCCGCGCCCGCAAAAAGCATATAAGATAAAGCCGATACCTGGTAAAAAGACCAGCGTCATCATCCAGGCAATTACACTTGTGATTGATCGCGGTCGCCGAAAGACAGTAATAAAGGCAATGACTGTATTGATCGTAACCAAGGCCGAAATAATTTGATAAAAAATTGCTAAATCAGCTCTCAGATCCATAGCTTTCTCCCTTCTTACAACAAATAATTATAGTCTAACTGTATATCTAATTGATAGTCTCCAATTTCTTTTTGTATCTTTTCTTTGACTTCTGCCAGAAATTTTTTTTCATCGATTTTCATTTTTTCAGGAATAACCAGATCAAATTGTAACACCATGTTTTCTTTAATACGCATATCGTGCATTTTTAAAGCAGGATCGATCGTTTTTAACAGTTGATTCAACTGTTCTTGAACTTTTAAATAATAAGAATTATTAATATCGATTGGATCTAAATGACAGACTAATTCCACTTTTAATTCTCGCTCAAAATCTTTTTCGATCCGATCAATGATCTGATGAGCATAAGTCAGATTCCAGTCAGCATTGACTTCTATATGAACAGAAGCGAATATTTTTTGAGGGCCATAATCATGAACTAATAAATCATGATAACCTAGAATGCTAGAATAGTTTTCCAGACGCTCTTCCATTAGACCAATTTCTTTGTCGCTAGGACGACTACCTAACAATTCATAAACGAAATCATTGATCATTCTGGCGCCACTATATAATATATAGACAGCTAAGGCAAAACCAATAAAACCATCGATGCGCCAGCCACTAATATATTCGATCACAGCTGATAGAAGGACAGTTACGGTAGTAAAAACATCATTCAGACTATCTTGACCAGTGGCCTCAAGAGTCTGCGATTTTATTTCACGTGACAACTTGCCATACATCTTTCCCTGCCAGATTTTAATGAGAATTGATAAGATCAAAATCAAAAAGACCCAAGCTGACAGATGGATATTCTCCGGCTTTAGAATCTTGCCAAATGAAGAACGCAGAAATTGCAGTCCCACAGTGATAATAACAAAAGAAACCGCTAAACCACTGATATATTCAAAACGTTCATGACCAAAAGGATGGTTCTTATCCGCCGGTTTGGCAGCCTCTTTAAAACCGACCAGTGTTAAAACAGATGAAATCATATCTGATAAACTATTCATAGCATCAGCCATGATAGATACAGAGCCAGCTGTAAGTCCAATAATAAGTTTACCAGAAAATAAGATTATATTAGAAATTAAACCTAAGATTCCCGCCAGCTGTCCTATTTTCTTGCGTTGTTCTTCTGATGAATATCTTTTTTTGAACTGCTTAATTAATCTCTTCAACATTTTAAATCTCCTTAGCATCAGATATTAACCTATTTTAGCCTGGCAGGCTCTCAAAAAACAACTACTATGTGTTTAGAAATTAAAAGTTGGAAAAGCAGGGTAGAACTTTTCCAACTCCAGTTTTTACTTAGCTAGCCATTGGCTGACTTCATTTAGGGCCTGTGGGATTGCCTGCGGTTTTTTACCACCAGCTTGCGCTAAATCAGGTCGGCCACCGCCGCCACCGCCGACAATCGGCGCAATGGCTTTGATCAAATCACCAGCCTTAATTCCTTTTTGTATCATTTCTTTAGAGACCGCCGCCAACAGATTGGCTTTTCCCTTATTTTCTGTTGCCAAAACCAAAACATCAGATAAGGCTTGCTGCTTCCACTGATCGGCTAACTGTCTTAGCTGGTTCATATCCTTGACATTTACTTGAGCAGTAATATAAGAAATACCATTAATCTCTTGAATATGCTTAAAGACATCAGCAGCCGCTTGATTTGAAATTTTCGTTGACAACTTTTCATTTTCTTTTTGTAATTGACGAAGTTCTTCTTGTAAGTTCTTGATTCTAGTGGTCACATTTTCTACTTTTGGTGTCTTAAGCAAGTGAGCTGTTTTCAACAGAGTGGTTTGATGGTCTTGTGTAAACTGATAGGCCTCTTGACTGCTGACAGCTTCTATTCGCCGTACTCCTGCACCAATGCCGGATTCTGAAACAATCTTGAGAATACCGATATCTTCAGTATTTTTTACATGATTTCCGCCACATAATTCCAGTGACCAATCGCCAATATTGACTAAACGGACATCATGACCATATTTTTCACCGAATAAAGCCATTGCCCCCATTGCTTTTGCACTATCAATGTCCGTTTCATAGGTAATTACCGGAATCGCCTGCCAGATTTTTTCATTTACGATTTCTTCCATTTGGTGTAGTTGCTGATCAGTGATCTGACCAAAGTGAGTAAAGTCAAAACGTAAGTGACTGGCTTCGACCAATGAGCCTGCCTGATTGGCATGTTCACCTAGGACCTCTTTTAAAGCCTTATGGAGTAAGTGGGTCGCCGTATGGTTTTTAATGATCCGATTGTGACGACTACTGTCAACCTGTAAATGATAAGAAGAACCCTTTACTAAAGATCTTTCAATCTCTACTTGATGTAAATATTGTCCATTCGGAGCTTTCTGGACATTCGTGACAATTGCCGCGATCTGATCTTTCTCATCCAGGATCCACCCTGTATCAGCAACTTGTCCGCCCATTTCCGCATAAAAAGGCGTTTGAGCAAAAATCACTTCGGCACTTCCAGCTGTTAACTTATCACAGAATTGATCCTCTTGTAGTAAAACCACCAATTGGCTATCTATTGCTAAATGCTCGTAACCGACATATTCACTTTCAACGGTAACATCAGATAGGAGTGAAGATTGCACTTTCATCGACTGCTCATTACTACGCGCTGCACGAGCCCGTTGTCTCTGGGCTGCCATCTCACTTTCAAAACCTTCATGATCTACTTTTAATCCGGCCTCTTGTGCTATTTCTTCTGTCAATTCAACAGGAAAGCCATAAGTATCATACAATTTAAAGATGGAGATGCCATCAAGAATATCATTTTCTTCTTTTTTTACCTTGGCTAACAGCTGATTTAAAATATCCATACCTTCATTGATTGTTTCATAAAAACGTTCTTCTTCGGATTTAATGACTTTGGCAATAAATTCATGTTGCGCTAAAACTTCTGGATAATAACTTTGCATGATACTGCCTACAATTTCTACCAGCCGATATAAAAAAGCTTGTTTAATACCCAATTTTTGTCCGTGCATGTCAGCTCTGCGCAACAGGCGACGTAAAACGTAGCCTCTTCCTTCATTGGAAGGTAAAGCTCCATCTGCAATGGCAAATGAGATGGCCCGGATATGATCGGCAATCACCTTAAAAGAAACATCCGTTATCTCCGAATCACCATATTTCACTTGACCGCTGATCTTTTCGATTTCGTGAATGATTGGTAAAAACAAGTCTGTTTCAAAATTAGTTGGAGCACCCTGTACGACTGATACCATCCTTTCTAATCCCATGCCAGTATCAATATTTTTATTGGGTAAAGGTTCATAACTGCCGTCTGACTTATGGTTAAATTCAGAAAAAACTAAATTCCAGATTTCCAGATAACGCTCATTCTCACCACCAGGGTAGTTCTCTGGGTCATCTACAGCTAAATTATTGTAAGACTGACCGCGATCATAAAAAATTTCTGTATCCGGACCACTAGGACCAGCTCCGATATCCCAGAAATTATCCTCAACTTCGATTACATGGCTTTCAGGCAGGCCAATCTCTTTAAGCCAAATTTCTTTGGTCTCCTGGTCTTTGGGATAGACCGTCACATATAACTTTTCTGGTGCAAAAGCCATCCATTCAGCAGCCGTCAAAAATTCCCAAGCCCAGTGAATAGCTTCTTTTTTAAAATAATCACCAATTGAAAAATTGCCTAACATTTCAAACATGGTATGGTGACGCGCTGTGCGTCCCACGTTTTCGATATCATTCGTCCGGATCGATTTTTGTGCATTTGTGATCCGTGTATTAGCGGGCACTTGAGAACCGTCAAAGTATTTTTTAAGCGTCGCTACACCTGAATTGATCCACAATAAACTTGGATCATCCACTGGGACCAATGACGCACTTGGTTCTACCGAATGACCTTTACTTTTAAAAAAGTCCAAAAACATCTGACGAATTTCAGCACTTGTTAATTTTTTCATCTATATTCTCCTTAAAAAAAATAAACACCACTGCCAATCAAGGACGTCTACACGCGGTGCCACCTTGCTTGCAATGATGTTGTTCATTACCTCTTTAAATTCTCGCTAACGTGAGAGTTACGTCGATATTTCTACCAAAAATACAAAGGGAGCATTCCAGACAAGTATTTTCCTTTCAGCCGGCAGAAAATTCTCTGTAAATTTTTTGCATGAAACATATCCTTTGTTCTTTTAGATTATAAAATCCTTTAAGTTAAAAGTCAATCTTTTTGGATCAAAATGATCTTGCGAAAATAATAGTCAGAAGGATCAAGTGCTTCATCTACAGCGATTAATCGATGAGAACGGTAATAAGAAGCCAGTGGCAGATGATCATATACATCATTGCCCACTGCTGTCATCTGCTCTAATTTCAAATAGTTATCCGCTGTAACTTCCCAATGATCCAACTCTCCACTGAATTTCAAGCCAAACATATTTTCCTGCTTTATTTGCCGACTTACTTTTTCTCCATAATAACTCTGATCTTCACGAAGATCATTTCCCCAGCGGAATAACTTTCTCGTTGCTGCCGAAACGAGATACTCCCATTGATCTTCAGTAGGCAAATCAAAAACCTGCTCTTTGACTCGTTCACGTAATTGGTCTAAACTACAGCTCTGATGGTGATAAATCGCATAAGTAGCTGTTTTATCTGACAAAACAGCATAAAATTTATTTTCACAAAAGATTTCTTCAGGAAGTTTTACTGCTAAGCTTTCTTCAAAAGACTGAGGTTTTTGAAAATACGCAAAAAACTCTTTCTTAATTTTCCCAAAAGTTGTCTGATCTCCTTTAAATTCGCCAGTGATCATGTTTAAGTCGCCTAGATACCTAGTACCGACAGGACGGGCTTTTTTTTGAACCAGCATGGGACTGATTGAGCGTTTACGTAATGGGGTAGTCGATTCATTAACAAAATCATCCCAATCCTTTACAGTTTGTAAACCATAGTTTTTTCTGATAGTAGCATAAGCTGGATCGGTAAGATCGCCAGTCGTATCCCAAGCATCATGAGCCAGACCAGAAATACCTGCTTTCCAGCCTAGAATGGCATCTTTTTTTCCAGGGATTAAAACAAAACGCTCACCGTCAATTAAACATTCAAAGCTTTGACATTTTACCCCATCTAATTCAAACTGCTGAAAAATAACGTCAGAAACTTTCTTCAAAGGACTGACAAAATACATTAAAACTTGATTCATAACTTGTGTTTTCAACTCAAGTGGTAAGTTTTTCCAATGTGACCACTCTAATGCTTCAAAAAGATCCACTGTTTTCCTCCTCGTATAATAATGATTATGATAAAATATATTATATCATTATTAAAGAAGGGATTCCATGCAAGAAGGATTAAAACCAATTTACAATCAAAAGACAAAATTATTGATCTTAGGCAGTGCGCCAAGTGTGCAATCGCTGCAAAAACAGCAGTATTATGGAAATAAGGGCAATCGTTTCTGGTCCATTATTTTTAAAATTCTACAAGTCCCCGATCCTCAGGATTATGATAAACGCCTGCGCATTTTACTTGAAAATAATATTGGACTGTGGGATGTTTATCAGAAATTCGATCGCAAGGGCAGTATGGATCACCAATATAAGGCCAGTCAGCTTAACGATTTTGATAATATATTAAAACAAAGTGATATTTCAATTATCCTAGTCAATGGAAAAACCGCGGCGAATGAAATTAATAACCACCAGCTCTTTACAAAGCTAACTGTCTATTCTTGTCTGTCAACAAGTGGTGCCAACAACAGTCGCCATCAAGCACGCTATCAAGAGTGGGCTGCAGCTTTACAGTCTCTTAGAACTAAATAACATAAAAAAGTGCAGACTTTGGAAAAACAGTCCGTCTGCACCATAATTTCAACTATAAAGCTCTAACGATTAGATTTTTTCTTATGACGTTTAGCCTGACGTTGTTCATGACGTCTTTCCACTTTTCTTTTTTCCTGGTTCGTCCGCTCAATTTCTTTTTTTATTTTCTTTTTGTAACCAGGTTTAACCTTCTTTTTTTGTTTTTTGACGTATCCGATCGTTGATGGATTTAATTCTTCTGTCGTTTTTTCACGTTTTTTTCGACGATTACGGTCGTAGGTCGTTACGATTTCCCCATTTTTAATTTCTTTAGCTTCAAAAACAACTCCTGAATGTTCTAAATTTTCAATAGCTGTTTCATCACTTGGTTCATAAAGAGTGATGGCAGTCCCCGCCAGCTTATTTCTACCGGTACGTCCCACACGATGTATGAAGAAATCCAGATCCTGAGGTAGTTCGGCATTGATCACATGGCTAATTCCTTCAATATCGATACCACGTGCTGCCAAGTCAGTAGCAACTACAAACTGATAATCCAAATGTTGAATCTGGCGCATGATCCGCTTTCTTTGACGCGGAGCAATGCCACCATGAACGGTAGCAATTTTTAATCCCTGGTTTTTTAAATAGTTACTGATTTCATCTACTCGTTCTTTAGTGTTGGCAAAAACGACTGCTAAAAAAGGTTCTCCTAGCGTCAGCAGCTGGTAAATCAGCTGATTTGGGTCTTTGCCCTTAGTTGAAATCAGCCAGTTTTCAACTGTATCTGAAATAATATTCTTGGGTTTGATTTCTTCCATTAATGGATTATTTAAATATTTTTTTAGAAAAGGTCGTAATTTCTGTGGAATTGTAGCTGAAAAAACTAACATCTGACAACTGTCAGTAAACTTAGCTGCAATTTGATCCACTTCCGTTAGAAACCCCATATCCAATGTCATGTCAGCTTCGTCTACTACAAAAGCTTTACTGCTGTGGATCTGTAAGTTGCTATTATTAACCATATCTAAAATTCTACCCGGAGTCCCAATAACAATCTGTGGTTGACGATGCTGCAGA
>DATGVB010000013.1:0-8981 GCA_035300805.1 Tetragenococcus sp.
TCCGGTAGAAATAAAGGCAAATAATAGAGTATTCACGGTGGAATTCAAAATATTTCGGACTACTTTCATGCTAGAGCCAAGTAACTCCTTAAAAGCGATTTTCCCCTGCCTATTTTGAAAAATTTCACTTGTTGCACTAGCAATCGACATGCTGCCATCAACTAAGGCTCCGGTGACACCTATTAGAATCACAGACACACTTAATTGAGAAAATGAAATCGGTACATCTAGATCCATAGCCGACAGTTCTTCCAGTTCATAGGAAGAAAAACCTGAGATTGATAAACTTTGGATCAGAGGAATAAAAATAATTGTTAAGACAAGTAAGAAAAGCAGCAGACTAAAAAAAGCCGCTTGAGTTTTTTGAGTCCAGCCATTCACATATACTAAGGTAACTAGGCCGTTTAAGATAATATAAGCCAAAGTAATCAAATATACGGGGATTTTGTGGTCTAGTCCAAAAACAAGAATAAAAAATAAAAGGATGTTGAAAAACAGCCCACTTAGGGCATATAAAGTAGATTTGCCTAAAATAATGACTGCTAAAAAGATAAAAACTATTAAGAGCCCGGCGATAACATTCATTTACTCCCCTCCTTCTTACGACTGAATTGAAAACACAGCAAAGCAAACGGGATCGAAAGTAAGATACCAAATCCTCCACATAAGATGCGAACAATTTCTAATGAAAGCTGCATGTTGATCGTTTGATTAAAAGTCCAGCCATTATGTAGATAAATTAAAATCATGGGAATCGCACTAGAAAAATAAGAACAGACCAAGACATTCATCATGGTCGTACTGATATCTTTTCCGACTTGCCGTCCTGCTTTTATCAGTCGCCCAAGCGAAATATCAGGATTTTTTGCTTCAATTTCTTCTAAAGTCGAAATTACTGTGACAACTGTATCTAAAGATGCGCCAACTGCTCCAATCATTAGCCCAGCTAAAAAAATCGGTCGATAAGGTCGTGTCAATACTCCCATATCTTCAAAACGCAAGCCTTTATCCGATACAAGTGTCATCATCCCAAAACAGATAAAAAAGGAGACAGCAACTGTCAGCACAGTGGCAAAAAATTTCTGCAAGCTATTTTTTTTAAAGCTATCAATCAAAAACAGAGTAATAGCAATGGCAAATAAAGTATAAATTCCAGTAAAAATAAGTAAAGAGATATTTGTATGACGACGATAAAAAGAAATCAGCAAAAATAAAGCTCCACTATTAAGAATGACACTGATAAAAGTTGTCATACCTGTTTTTCCGCCAATAAAAATAAGAGTCACAAATAAGAAACTCAACATAAAAAAGATAAATCCATCTCTTTTTTTCTCTCCAACTTCATTATTATGATAAAAAATCTGATTTCCTTTTTGTAAAGTGGTCGCGTCCAATTCGTTTGTCCGATATTTTGCTGTGAGCTGGAATTGCTCTCCTTTCTTCTTGCCATTCATTTTGGTTGCCTGAATCGATTGTTTTTGATCTTTGATTTCGATCTGATCGATTTTAGCAATACCTTCAGGATATAATGGGGCACTAAAAAACTGGATAGCAAAACTGATCAATAAGCATGCTAATAGACAGAGTCCCGCGATTCCCTTTTTCTTAGTCATCTTTTTTCACCCTTTAACTTACTATAATAATAAGTTATTTTAGACTAATAAATACCCAAGTGCAAATTTTTCTATGCTGTTTAAAAAACAAAAAGTTCTGCAGATAAGCTTTTTCTGCAGAACTTTTGTATGATTCAATTATTGACGAATAAGATAGTCAAAGGCACCCAATGCTGCCGTTGCACCTGATCCCATAGCAATGATGATTTGTTTATAGGGACTTTGAGTGCAGTCACCTGCAGCAAAGATCCCTTCAATATTGGTCATGCCGCGCTCGTCAGTAATGATTTCTCCTCGAGGGCTTAACTCTACTTCCGTATCTTTCAGCCAGGCGGTATTAGGCATTAAACCAATTTGAACAAAGACCCCTTCTAACTCGATATGATGTTCTTTTTCAGTTGCTCGGTCTTTATAACTGATTCCATTTACGTGTTTGTCACCTGTAATTTCTGTGGTCGCTGCATTGGTAATTACAGTCATATTGTTTAATTTTGCAACACGATCTTGCAAGACTTGATCAGCTTTTAATTCTGGTAAAAACTCGATCACATAAACGTGTTTAGCTAAACCAGCCAAATCAATTGCCGCTTCGATACCAGAATTTCCGCCGCCGATCACAGCGACATCTTTGCCGGTAAATAAAGGACCATCACAATGAGGACAGTTAGTGACACCTTTGGTACGGAATTCTTCTTCACCAGAAACATTGACATTGCGCCAATGAGCTCCTAATGAAAGAACCGCCGCTTTGGTTTTTAATACTGCACCGTTTTCTAATTCGACTTCAATAATATCTTTCTTACGAATGTCAACGGCTTTTTGATCTTTCATAATATCGACATCATACTGATGTGTATGACCTTCCACGCTTTCCATAAATAGTGGGCCTTCAGTGTATGGAGTGCCGATGATGTTTTCAATGCCGCGCGTATCCATTACCTGACCACCGAAGTTTTCAGCTACTAAGCCCGTTTTAATACCTTTACGAGCTGCATAAATAGCTGCACTATTACCGGAAGGTCCACCACCGACAACTAAGACATCAAAAATCCCTTTATTATCAAATTCTTCAGTACCAGCTGGACCAGCTATCTGATCAATGATTTGTTCCATATTCATCCGACCGGAAGCAAATTCTTTCCCATTCAGAAAAACAGTTGGGACAGCCATGACATCGCGTTTATCTACTTCTTCTTGGAACATACCGCCTTCAATCATCGTATGACTTATTTTGGGATTTAAGACTGTCATGATATTTAAAGCCTGAACCACGTCTGGGCAGTTATGACAAGTCAAACTTGCATAAGTTTCAAATGCTAAAGTTTGATCGATTGCTTCAATCCGGCGGCGGCTTTCATCATCAATTTTAGGAGCACGACCGGCTACTTGAATCAAAGACAGGATAAAAGAAGTAAATTCGTGACCCAAAGGCAGACCGGCAAAAGTTACTCCTTCAATTTTTCCCGGCTGTACGACCATAAAACTAGGGGTTCGTGGCAGTTTCTTTTCTTCAATTGAAATTTTAGCTGACATAGCTGCAATTTCAGTTAAAAAATCTTTTACTTTTTGTGAATTTTCATTATCAGCCAAACTCGCTTGAAAAACAATCTCATTTTCCAACAAATCTAGATAAGGAGCCAATTGGCTTTTGATTTCGTGATCTAATGCCATGATGTCCTCCTTAAATTTTACCGACTAAATCAAGACTAGGTTTTAATGTTTCGCCGTCTTCTTTCCATTTAGCAGGACAAACTTCACCAGGATGAGTACGGACATATTGAGCTGCGCGAATTTTGTCGATTAAAGCACTGGCATCTCGACCGATCCCATCGGCATTGATTTCAAGTGCTTGAACGACTCCATCCGGATCAATGATAAAAGTCCCGCGCTGAGCAAGCCCTTGTTCATCTAATACTTCAAAACCTTCAGCAATTAAATGCGATGGATCGGCAATCATCGTATATTCAATCTTTTGAATAGCCTCTGAATTATCATGCCATGCTTTGTGCACATAATGGGTATCTGTAGAGCAAGAATAAACTTCTACCCCTAACTGTTTCAAAGTAGCATATTGTTCCTGCAAGTCTTCCAGTTCAGTCGGGCAAATAAAAGAAAAATCTGCTGGGTAAAAACATACTACATTCCATTTTCCTTTAAAATCTTCTGAGGATACCTTCACAAACTCACCGTTTTTATAAGCATCAGCTGCTGTGAACTCCACCATTTCTTTACCAATCAATGACATTTTACCATCCTCCAATTAGAATAATTATTTATTTAGAATTAATATCTATGATTACTATAACCAAGCTGTTAATAAATTTCAAGCAATTTAGCAATATTGTCTGTAAATTTATCTCTGATAGTTAATATTCTGCATAAATAAGAATATCGGCTGATAAAATATTTATCAATGAAAATTAAAGGTATTCTCAATTAGAAGAAAATATAAGTATAAATGAGAATAAAAAACTAAAATAGTCCTAATTGTTTTTTTAATTTCACTACGCCGGGATTATCAGGTAAAGTTCTTAGTGCATCAGCTAAGGATAAACATTGTTTGCCAAAGACATCCTCCGTTGTTTTGGCATGGACTAAACTACTGATCACAGCTTCTTCTACACAAGATGCAGTCATACGAAAATAATCATCCATATTTTCTTCAGATATTCCTAGTTGAGTATGTAATTTTTTTTGCGGAAAATGAGAACGACGATTAGCAGTCGAAAAAGCTAAAGTAATTTCGCCGCTTTCATTTCCAATAAAAGCTCCTGTACGTGTAATACCGACACTGGATCTCTTGGCGATCCTCTTTAACTGGCGACTATCAAAAGGAATGTCTGTAGCGAGCACCGTGACTATGCTGCCTTTTTCTTTATGTGGTTCTTGTTGTTTATGAAGTTCTTGTCCCAGCGGATAATTGTAAATCGTCAAGTCTTCTAGAAAGCCAAAATTGGTAAGTACCAAAGCACCCAGGGTAAAGATGCGACCATCAATTTCGATTTGTCTAGAGGCCGATCCGATTCCTCCTTTTAAATCGTAGCAGCACATACCGGTACCTGCTCCGACAGCCCCTTCGGCAAAAATTTCATCCGCTTTTTCAAAAGCTGTGAAAACATCAGCTTTGGTTACAGCTAAATCACGAATATGATTGATTTTACCATCATTACATTCTAAAACAACTGGATTTACTGTGCCTGTAGTCAGACCGATTTCAGGATTTTGAGCGATCATTTTTTCTACAACTGCTTGATAAGCAGTTCCAACTGACAAAGTATTGGTTAAAACTAAAGGCGTTTCCAGCGTGCCTAATTCTTCAATTTGAATTGACCCTGTACTTTTACCAAAACCATTGATCACATGCATAGCAGCCGGCATTTTCTCTCTAAAAATATTATCGCTACAAGGTAAGATTGCAGTGACTCCGGTCTTTAAGCGACTATCTTTAAGCGCCTGGTGGCCAACTTTCACTCCTGGCACATCGGTGATCAAGTTATTTCTACCAGATCGCGTCTGGCTGATTGGATCTAAAAAGTCTTTTTTTAACCCCATTTTATTCTCCCTCTTTTTTCAGTACTTCAACGGCCCACAGACGCAGCTCATAACTATTGCGAAAAGAAGCATCGTCGATCCAGTAATGACCTGCAATTGGATCAGACACATGCCACAGATTTTTGGTAAAACCATCCAATAATACCGCATGATTATTAGCCAGAGTGACTCCCCAAGGATAGTTATCGGTTTCCCCCGGGCCAAAATCAAGTGTGACATAAACTACACAAGGATTTCCTCTTCTAATCGCTTTTTTTAATTCTTCCGTTTTTGCCCCTGATAAGTCACGTAAAGGTCCAAACTTTTTCCCCCATTTTAATAAAGCGGATGGAAAAATCGCTTCAAAGCGCCCTTTCTTGTTTTCATAAGGGGAACCGCCGAAACCATGATAGGGATTATAGTCAGCGGCTATCGGCATAAGATCCAGCCATTCTTGATAGTTCTTATCACAGAGGATCCTTTGATAATGAAAACCTTCAAGTAAAGCTGCTGCTTCACAGCCATTGATTGCCTGCCAATTATTTTGATTGATGTTTTCAGTGAGTAGTAAGTGAGCGTCCTGATAAGAAATCTTCATTTCACTTTGACTGACAAAACAATCGCGACAGCAGATATATTTTCGCTCACCGATCTGCCAATAATGTTCCCCGAAACAATCAACCACATGATTTAAAACATAATTTTTAGATTTTTTAGGTAAAAAACCGACCATTTCTCTTCTTTCATTTACAATCGTGCTGCCAAAATCAGCGATTACTGTCAAAAAACTTGATGGTGAAATACTCTTTTTTTCGACAATCGCGTTATCTCCTACCAGCCAGCAATCTTTTGCAGCGATCCAGAGTCCTGCTTCTGTCTGCAGATATTTTTCTGCAGTAAACAAAAAGGCACTGCCAATAAAATCAAGCTTCGTTTTAAAAGGGAGCTCAGTTATTTTTTTTCCTTCTTTACTGTAAGCCTCAGCTCCTGCTACAGTTTTAATTTGAGCTGTTTTTTTCTTAGTAAAAGGAGCAAATTCTTTAAAGACAGTTCCCTCTTTTAAGCAAGCTTTTTCAAAAGAGAGATAACCTCTGGCTAAATGAAAATAAAATTGCCCTGTATCAAAGCGTACTAATTCTTTTGTGAAGATATCCTGATCATCACTAATAACTCGCAGAAAGTTTCCTTTTTCATCAATAATTTCTGCACTTGTATTTTCCAGTCCTACAGCTAGTGGAGCAGAAAATTTATCAATAAGTTCCATAAAGATCTCCTCTTTTATTTATTATGATATCATTTGCCTTTCTGACTCGCCATAAAAAAAGAAAATTTTACTTATCCACCGATTTCAAGTAAAATATAAAAAATAAGTCAATAGGCAGGTGGCAATATGACCCGTGAAAAGATCATCCCTGAAGCAAAAGCAATCAAGATAGACCCCTCTTTTTTAAATGTCCATGATATTGATTCCAGCATTATTGTTGATTTGAAATATGCAACAACAGACAATTTTACCGGACAAGTATTTTACAATTTTACTGAGGCTGTTGCCAGAGCAGGTACAGTAAAAAAACTAGGAGTTGCTGCAAAAATTTTAAAAAAACAAGGTTATCGGCTAAAAATCTGGGATGCATATCGCCCCACTTACGCACAGAAAAAAATGTTTGATATTTATCCGGTCGATATGTGGGTTGCTCAACCTAATCCCAATTATAGTCACGAAAAGGGGGTTACCTTTGATCTGACTTTAACTAATCTAGCTGGCCATGAAGTACAAATGCAAAGTCTTTTTGATGATTTTAGTGATAAAGCCAAGCGGAGCTATCCCCGCAGCAAAGAACAAGAAAAAAATTATCAGATTTTAAATGAAGCAATGGAGAAAGCGGGATTTTTCGGTTATGAGAATGAATGGTGGGACTATAAGGATGATGATACTGATCTATATGGCCCCATGCAGGTAGACCCCAATAACTATAAAAAAATCGAAGGCTAGATATCAAAAAAGCCTTCGATTTTTTATTTGATGATCCCTTCAAGTGCAAGATCATTTAAAAAATTCAACGGAAGAGATAACTTTGGATTGAAATAAAAATCCATGGTTGACAATTGATAAAGGTCTGCTCCCATAGTAATCAAAGCCGACAAGGTATTGACCAGTTCCACCTGGCTGCGGCTATTGGTCATTAATTGTCCACCTAATAAGCGCTTGCTGTCTTCATCAAATACAATTTTCAAAGTCAGTTCGAAATCATCTGTCTGATCAAAAAAGCCTTCATTCTGATAGGATTTAACCACTGCCTGAGTCTTTAAACCATAATAAGGAGCCTCAACTTCATTGACTCCAGTACTGGCTAAATAACTATTAAACAGCTCACTGACAATGGTCCGCTGCGATTTTGGCAAAGGGATTTTTTCTTTTAGAAGTATATTTGAAGCGGCAATGATCCCTGTACGATAGGCATTACTCACTAGCGGTATATATAAAGGCACACAATCAATATTAAAGTGGACAGCAACCAAATCGCCTACAGCATATATTGCCTGGTCTGCAGTCTGCAAATAATCATTGCAGGCAATCGTCCCATCTGGATTCATCGCCAGATCTGCTGCAAACAAAGAGATATTAGGACGCGGATTAATTGCATAGACGACACTATCACAAGCTAAGTTCTCTTCATTTGATAATTGCAGTCCTTGAATCCTGCCTTTTTCATCTAACTGCAAATCTTTTACTTCCGTATTAAGCAGAAGATGAACATTTTTCGGCATTTTTTTTAATAATTTCTGCGTAATTTCCTGATCAAAATAACGGAACAGGACGCTGTCCATCTGTTCGATCAAATAAATCTCTTTATCTGAATGTGCTAAAGATTCCACCAGTTCAAAACCGATCAGCCCAGCACCAATAATGGCTAATTTTTTTGCTGCACTTATTTTTTCAAAAGCTGCTTTAGCCTGAGAGAAAGTTTTATAATGAGTAATTTCAGCTTGTGTTTTATGAGAAAAGTCTGTCTGATACTGACTGGATCCAGTCGCAAGAATCAAATAATCATAGTGCACACTATCTTGTATCTGCTCGTTTTTCGCTTGAATCACAAAGTCTACTTTTTTTGCTTTTCGATCAATAGCAGTAACCTCTGTATTCATTAGAACGTTAATTTGCTCGGCCAGCAATTGACTCGGCTTGACTGTTTTAGCAGCGGCTAAATTTTCAATAAATCCTTCTAAATATAAATTCAAGCTATTGCCAATAAAGCCTAGCACATTGGTACGCTCAATCAGCATCACCTCGACAGCCGGTGCGATTTTTTTCAAGTGACGGGCCGCTGCGATCCCGGCATGTGAACCTCCTACTATAACAACTCTCATTTTCCCACCTCTTTATTTCCAGCTAATAACTTTTGTGCGACCTTTTTGAGTCGCTCTTTTTCAAAAAAAGAAAAGCTCCCCGTCAAGAGATACATTTGCTGATAATTGTAATTTTTAGCTTGCATTGGATGACTTACAACTAAAAGATCATAATACTTGTCAGTCGCTTTTTCAACTGTGATATGATCATCGTATGCTAGGGACTGAGAAACAAAGTTCAAACATTCTTCGGATTGAAAATTTGCCTGGCATACTACCCCTATGAAGCGGTCTGTCTGCATTTGGCGCTGATAAAATTTGTAAGTAAAGCCGTAAAGCCGGTCTAATACCTGCCACTGCGAAAAAGAAAGATTACGGGAAAAATGATCTTCCACAAACGACATACATTCTGCCATCTTACTAGACGAAAAATCTGACAGTAAAGTCTGACTTTTAGCTAAAAAAAGCAGTTCTCCCGGATAAAAAGTA
>DATGVB010000014.1:0-2333 GCA_035300805.1 Tetragenococcus sp.
TTCTTTATTTATGTCGTTAAGTTATGATGCTATCTGATGTCTTTTATTATAAGGCATAAAAAAAGAGGACACAACTTATAGGTTATGCCCTCTTTTGCATATAGTAATTTTTTAAAGGTATGCCGCTTCTACTTACAATGTTTTCTTTTATAGTTCGATAACCCATTTTCTCAAAAAAACTTTAGCTGTAATAGAAGCATGAACTGTAAATGAAGGTGTTGAAACACTTTTTTCTAAAAAAGAACAAAGTAAGGTTGCAATACCTTTCCCTTGATAATCTTTATGTACAAACAATTTATCTAGATAGCCATTTTTATCAATATCTCCGAAACCTACAAGCTTTTCATCTTCAAAAGCTAAGAGGCTGTTATGTTTAAGCAAAGATAAGTTCTAATCTTGCAAGTGAATTGTTTTTGGCGCCCACACATCTAATTGTTCTTGTGTATAGTCCGCCGTACTGATCGAATGAACAGTATTAAAAAATAATTGAGCAATTTAGTTGATATATTGAGGTTGGTAGGCTTTTATTCTCATAATATGATAAAGTTCCTTTTCGAGATATTAGATAATACCAGTTGAACAAATTTTTTTAAGAACAAGCCGTAACTCTTAATTTCTGGTCTCCTGTTAATCATTAGAAGATAAATAGCAGGTTTCATTATTACATAATAAGCCTTAAACCTTAAATGTACTTTTTTACACTAAAAAAGCAATAATATTATGCACGTTTGGAAAAGAATACAGACAATACTTGCGCCATTTTTTCTACGACTTCTTTTTGAGAAATTTTCTCTTGATTTTTTAACCACCATAATCCGATTTGCTTAAACATCCCCAGCATGATTTGAATATTAAAATCCATGTTGTCTGCAGTAAGTTTTCCTTCATCTACAAAGTGCTGCCAACGCTTTGTTATTTGTTCTTCCATATAGTTTCCTAAAAAATCAGATAGAAATAAGATCGGCGAATCGATATGTAGAGAAAGTAAGACTTTCTGATATTCGTTGACGGCCTTCACCATCACTTGAAACCAGGTTAAAAAGTAATCTAAGGGATTTTTATCATAAGCTACTTCATCGACCCGTAAGATCTGTTTTTTTTGCAGGGTATGAATAGCAAACTTAAAAAAATCATATTTGTCATTAAAATGTTTATAGAAAGTTGGCCGCCGGATCCGCGCTTTTTTACATAATTCATTGACCGTTATTTTCTCTAAGGGTCTTTCCTGTAATAATTCAAAAAGAGCAGTAATTAAAGACTCATACGTTTTCTGTACACGTAGATCTAATGTTTCATCCATTCGAAATTTCTCCTTATCTAAATTTTATTGAACACTTTTAGCCGATTTGAAACTTAAAATAAAATTGCTGAAACTTCTCCGTTGCAATTTCTTGCAAGATTATTATAATCAGTAAATGAACATATGTAAACTAACAAACATATGAAACATATATATTTCAAGAGGGAGTGAACAGTAGTGTCTGTTATTGATATCAGTCATTTAACGAAAGATTACGGTCATCACCGTGGGATTTTTGATGTTTCCTTCACTGTGAACAAAGGAGAAGTGTTTGGCTTTCTCGGTCCCAATGGAGCTGGAAAAACTACGACTATTCGCCATTTAATGGGTTTTTCAAAACCACAGGAAGGAATAATTACTGTTGACGGCAAAGACAGCTGGAAAAGTGCCGCTGCCATCAAGCGTGATGTCGGCTATCTGCCGGGAGAACTTGCTTTTCCAGCCAGTATGACGGGAAATCAGTTTATTGATTTTATGGCAAAAGAACGTCAGATCACAGATATGACCAAAACCAAAGAACTTTTAAAGAAATTCGAACTAGATCCTTCCGGCGGTATCAAACGGATGAGTCTGGGGACGAAAAGAAAGCTGGCTATTGTGACGGCTTTTATGCATGATCCGGCAATCCTGATTCTTGATGAGCCGACGAGCGGTCTGGATCCATTGATGCAAGAACGTTTTATCAATTTTATCCTGGCTGAAAAAGCAGCTGGCAAGACGATCCTGCTTTCCAGCCATATTTTCAGTGAAGTTGATGCAACTTGTGACCGGATCGCCATTATTAAAGAAGGCGAAGTCGTTTCGACCATTGTTGCTGATGATCTGCGTCAGAATAAAAACAAAGCGTTCAAACTTGAGTTTTCTGATGAAGATACCTATCAGCGTTTTGTAAAAGAAACAGAACTTGAGATCACGACCCTGCGTCCGGAACAAAATCAGGTAAAGATCCATATTCAGGATGAAAATATTCATGAGTTCTTTAAAGAATTAAGCCACTATTCTCTGAACTTTATTTCGGAAATCAAGTTCACCT
>DATGVB010000015.1:0-8335 GCA_035300805.1 Tetragenococcus sp.
AGCAGAAATTTTAATATTGGTATTGAATGTTGGTGTATAAGATTGTAAAGTAGACATATAGACATTCTTCTTTCTATTTGTTTTGTGTAGTAACTTTACAATAACAGAAGGCTGTCTATTTTTGTACACCAAATGGGTAGAGTAATAATTTTTAAATAAGTGTGATTTATCAAGGGATTATCGTTAAAAGAATACTTTTCATG
This sequence comes from Tetragenococcus sp., assembly GCA_035300805.1. GTDB lineage: Bacteria > Bacillota > Bacilli > Lactobacillales > Enterococcaceae > Tetragenococcus. The sequence continues at coordinate 204 of DATGVB010000015.1, forward strand.
AATAATTCAGGTTCCAGTAGCCTTTAAAGCGATAGGCAATCACATTTTCACCACTACTCAAATAAGCCGGGATCACGTGTTTCCCGAAATCACTCATCGTACTGTCTTTGGCATAAGAAGTCTGCAAAACACTTCTTAGTCGACCCCAGTTAAAGATATAGATCCCCATAGAAGCCAGATTACTCTTAGGTTCCGCTGGTTTTTCTTCAAACTCAATGATACGGTCATTCTCGTCTGTATTCATGATCCCAAAACGCGAAGCTTCTTTCATTGGAACTTCGATCACCGCAACTGAAAGAGAAGCATGACTTTTCTTATGATTTTCCAGCATAGCTTCATAATCCATTTTATAGATATGATCCCCTGACAAAACCAACACATATTGCGGGTCTAAATCGTCGATATAACTCATATTCTGATAAATCGCATGAGCGGTCCCTTCAAACCACTTACTGCCTTCTGAACTGGAATAAGGCTGCAGGATAGTTGCTCCTGAATTAATACCATCTAAGCCCCAGCTAGCCCCATTGCCGATATGAGCATTCAAGGCCAGCGGTTGGTATTGAGTAACCACCCCAACATTTTTAATACCGGAATTTGCACAATTACTCATAGTAAAATCTATGATACGATATCTCCCGCCAAAAGGAACAGCCGGTTTAGCCATATTTTTGGTTAGTTTTCCTAAACGGGTCCCTTGCCCGCCTGCTAAAATCATCGCAACTATTTCTGTTTTCATTATTTCGGTGAAATCACCTTTCCTCCTTTCACTTGCTTGGCTTTTTTTCGCGTCTCAATTTTCTCAGGCTTTATGATCAAAGCTCCTAAAGACGGTAAGATCGTCTGGATCTGATAATTAAATTGTTTAAATTCCTGATTGATCGTTTGATGAACTGGATTTGGCTTTGTCCAAGTTCCGCCAAACTCTTTCATTTCTGTATTCAGAATTTCCTGATAGCTTCCAGCAAAAGGAACGCCAATGGAAAAATTCTGACGTTCAACTGGAGCTAAGTTTAAAGCTACGATCACAAAGTCCTTTTTAGTTTTCGACTTACGGATAAAAGTCAGCACACTTTCTTGCGTATTATCCGCATCAATGATCTCGATCGTATCAGCAGTATCTTCTAGTTCCCACAGACTACGTTCATCTTTGTAAATTTCATTTAACGTCTGAGTAAAATGCTGCATCGCATGATTCATTTCATCTTTTAGATCGATCCATTCCAGTCCTTCATCGTATTTCCACTCTAAAAACTGTCCCCATTCACTGCCCATGAATAGTAATTTTTTGCCAGGATGCGTGATCAGATAGGTGTACATATTTCTTAATTGGGCAAACTGTTTATAACGATCGCCCCACATCTTGTGCATCAAGCTCTTTTTCCCATGGACGACTTCATCATGCGAAAAAGCTAAAATATAGTGTTCCTGCATCATATACATAAAAGAAAAAGTTAATAAATTAAAATTATCTTTGCGGAAATAAGGATCCATCTCATAAAACTTTAAAACATCATTCATCCAGCCCATATTCCACTTATAATCAAACCCCAGACTGCCATCTTCGATCAGACCTGTAATTTTCGTATCCGAACTACTTTCTTCTGCCATCAGTAAAACTTTGGGATGGGCAAGTTTAACCACTCGATTTAGCCGTTGTAAAAAATAATAACCTTCATAATTGCGATTGCCACCCTCAAAGTTAGCTTGCCAAGGTCCTTCGTCATAATCCAGATAGAGCATCGATGAAACTGCATCGACTCTTAAACCATCCAGATGGAATACCTCGATCCAAAACAGAGCACTAGAAATCAGAAAACTTTGTACTTGTGGTTTACCATGATCAAATACGATCGTGCCCCAGCGAATATTATGTGCTCGATCAGGATCACTATACTCAAAAGTCGGAGTACCATCATAATAAGCTAAAGCGTCATCATTGATACAAAAATGTGCCGGTACCCAGTCAACAAAAACCCCAATGTTATTCAGATGACAGCAATCGACAAAATCACGCAGTTCTTCAGGTGTTCCATAATAAGAAGCTAAAGCAAAAAAACCAGTTGGCTGATAACCCCAAGAAGTTCCCAGCGGATGTTCCATTAGCGGTAAAAATTCAATGTGAGTATAGCCCATCTCCTTTACATAAGGAATCAATTCAACCGTTAAATCGGCAAAAGAATACGGTCGCCCATCTTCATGCTGCTTCCAGGAGCTGGCATGAACCTCATAAACATTTAGTGGACGTTTCAGGCTATGCATTCTTTTCTGACGACCACGCCACAGTCCATCCTGCCATTTTTTTTGCTGAAGATTGTAAACAACTGCTGCTGTCCCCGGTCTTTTTTCAAAACAAATCGCAAAAGGGTCGATTTTCATTACTTTACGACCATCTGCTTGTTCGATCAAAAATTTGTATAATTGCCCTTCTTGCGGAAGATCCGTTGTAATTTCCCAGACCCCCGACTTTTCTCTTTTAGACATAGGTAAGGATTCATCCCAGGCGTTAAAGTCTCCTACCAGGAAGACCTGACGAGCATTAGGCGCCCAGACACGGAAAATGTATCCGTTTTCGAATTGGTGTAGCCCTAAAAAATGTTGGAGATAGAAATTCTCCCCGGTTAAAAAACGTTCTTCAGCCTCTAACAATGCCTGATCGTTTAGAACCATCTACTTCCCTCCTTCGCAAAAATCTCATGCCATTCTTATAGAAAATATTTTTTGTAAAGCAAGTTTCATTTAATTAATAATATAATTATATCATAAGTAAAAGCTTTTAAAATAGCTTTTTTACAACATTTAGTAATGTAATTTCCAAAGAAAAACCAGTAAATATTTTCATAAAAATAAAATACTTTTATCATGAAATTGCAATTTTTTTATAAAAAAAGTCTTTCTTTTTCAGAAAGACTTTATGATAGGATCATTAAAGTGAGTTGTTCATAGCCCAATGCTGTAAGAATATTGCCAACGACTGCATGTCGTTCAAAATCATTGAGTGCAAATTCAGGCACAGTCTTCACTAAGTCGCTTGCTTTTATTAGCGGAACTTTAAAAGTAAGTCGTGCTTGAGTCGATACTAAATCAAAAAGCTTGAGAGAAGTCAAAAATATATTATTTTTATGCGGAATTTCTCCTCTTTTTTCTACCAATAAAAAAAGCTGATCTAAATAATAATCTGGATCTACATCCCCCAGTAAATTTTCCATTTCAGTAAAGACTGCACATTTTTCTTCTGTCTGCAGATAGGCAAAATAAGAAGGAAGTGTCTGAGTCCATTCTTCTGTAGCGATAGTCGCAATTTTTAAACGCTTATTACCAATTTCCTGATAAAATGCATACATCTGTTCATCGGCTAGTAGATAAGTTTCACTACTTGTTTTTTGCAGTAAGTTACACAAGTAAAGAGCTAGCTCTGTTTGACTTTTACTTTTTAACTGACTCAATAATACTTGGGTCAGCTGAGATATTTTTTTACTTTCCTCTATTTGCGGATGTTCGATCATCCCCAGATAATAACGGCGATCTTGACGCTTAACAATTCCTTTTTCAATCAGAAAATCTAAATCTTTATCGATTTTATTACCTAGCTGTTCTTTTATTTGCCGCAAAGTCGGAGCTGGTTTTTGTGCCAGTATTTTCTTTAGCCCTTGATAAAAATCAGATTGCATCAAGTGAGCCAACTTTTGATTCGTTTCATCATAAATCTCTCTCATCTTCCAACCTTTCTTGTCAAAAAATATTTATTGCTGCTAATATTCAAAATTTTTAACTGAATCTACTCAAACTTTCCTTGACTTGGAGTAGATTATCCCCGGATCTACTCAAACTTTCTCTGACTTGGAGTAGATCACATCTGTCGGCTATCAATAAAAAAGCTAGACACCCATATTTCCCAATGTTTTTTCAGGAAAAGATGTCCAGCTTCATTGAAATCATCTTATTCAAAACTCTCAGTTAATGGTGGTACAACCTGTTTCTTACGTGATACAACACCCGGTAGGAAGGCACGATGATTTGCCAATTTTACGCCGAAAGCTTTTTCGACATTTTCACTTGGACTTCCAACTACTAATAACTCGGAATCACTATTTAAAATATTGGTTACTAGCAGCAAGAATAAATCATAATTATTTTCTTCACTTAATTTTTTCATTGCCTGTTCTAATTCATCTTGACGTGCAAATACTTCTGCCAGGTCAACTGTATTTACTTGAGCGATGCGAACATTTTTATCTGTCATCGGAAAACTCTTAGCATCCATATCCAGTAATTCTTCAGCAGACTTATCAGCCAGGTTAGTTCCTGCTTTTAACATCTCTAAACCGTAAGCTTCCAAGTCAGTTTCTGTAATTTCTGCTAATTCTTTAGCTGCTTTTTCATCTTCTGCCGTACAAGTTGGTGATTTGAATAATAAGGTATCAGAAATAATCGCCGACATCATGATCCCGGCAATTGCTTTGGCAGGTTTTTTATCAGCTTCTTTATATATTTTGAAAATAACCGTACTAGAACATCCGACAGGTTCTGCACGATAATACAGAGGATCCGCAGTTTCAAAATTAGCCACCCGATGATGGTCGACAACTGATAAAACTCTTAAATCCTTAATATCAGAAATACTTTGCTGAAATTCATTATGGTCAACTAGCATTACTTCAGAAACTTCATCGGCCGCATGTTCAACTACACGTGGGGCTTTAAGTTCAAAATAATCTAAAGCAAATTGTGTTTCTTCAGAAGGTGCGCCGAGGGCTACCGCTTCTGTATCTTTACCCAATTGATTTTGCAAATCAGAAAAAGCGATGGCTGCTCCGATCGCATCTGTATCTGGATTTTGGTGACCAAAAACTAAAATTTTTGACATTTCCTTCACTCCATTCTTTCCATTCACAAATAATCATAGCAAATTATTGTTGAAATTTCCATGATTTTTGCAAGACAGACTGTTATCATTTTTCCCGCTATTTTTTAAATCTCTATATATGAAATCCCATCTTCTAGAAAACGTTTCTTTAAAGTCTCAATGATTTTGATCCCCGCACTACAACCAATACGTGTGGCTCCAGCTGCGATCATTGCCAGAAAATCATCCGTATTGCGGATACCCCCGGCCGCTTTTACCTCTACAGCCTCGCCGACCGTTTGTTTCATCAAAGCAACATCGGCTACTGTCGCACCGCCTTTACCAAATCCCGTTGAAGTTTTGATGAAATCCGGTTTGATTTTCTTGGCAATTTCAGCTAGTTTTACAATCTCTTCTTCGTTCAAATAACAATTTTCAAAAATCACTTTGCAAGTTACTGAATGATGATGACAAACCGTAACCATCTGTTGCATCTCATCTTCAAGATAAGCCCAGTTTTGATTTTTAACCTCCGTTTGATTGACTACGTAATCGATTTCGGTCGCACCATTAGCTATCGCATCTTCTGTGTCGAAAACCTTTGAAGCAAGCGTCGTCTGACCTAAGGGAAAACTGATCGCCGCACCAACTGCGATATCCGTATCAGCTAATTCTCTGGCACAAAATTTACTTTGTACTTGATTAATGGCTACCATTTTAAAATGATAGTCTTTGGCTTCCTGGCAAAGCTGCTTAATATCTGCTGCACAAGCATCAGCATGCAGGTTTGTGTGATCGATCAGACGGCAAAAATCATCAATTGTATATTTCATCTAATACTCTCCTTTTATTATGTCTTTACTTATAAAGTATAATTAAGCTTACTGAATCGTCAACCATTTTATAAAATTCTATCCAGTCAAAAAGCTGTTGCCTTAAATGAGAGAATCTTGTTTTTTTTCATGTTATGATAAATGAAAACAAGCGATGAAAGGAAGTTTTTCATGAAAAAAACCGAGCAAGAAAAACAGCAGTTCATGACCGATCACTTTGATGAGAGTCTTCTTGATTTTATTTTCAGTGAAATCAAGTTTGCGCTCGAAAATGATCCTCAGATTGACAGCTATGATATGTTTTTAGCTTCTATGTCTGAACTCTTAGAACGAATTAAAAAAAGCCCATGGCCGGAAAAAGCCAGTGACTTTATTGAAAAGTTTTACCTCGAATATGAGGATGCCCATCAAATGAGCAATTGTAGCGAGTTTCGAGAGCCTTATGAAATTTATTGTCGGATCACCCGTACTTATTTTGTCTTGACCCACTGGCAAGGCAAGAAATTCTTTCGCATGTTACTGCAGAAATTTCCTGTAAAAGATGAAAAGAACATTATTTCCACCTGGACAAATAATTTCATTCTGAGTCAATTTCGGTCAATAAGAATAAATGATAAACTCTATTTCGAAGATATTCGAACACAGCAAAAATATTTGATCGAAAATCCCCCAAAGATTCTAGCAATCAATGGCAAGGCGCTTCCCGAACTTTTTGTAGCTTTAATTTTACCTACCGAAAAAGCCTATACGACTGAAGCTGTTCTTAATTGCGAGGGCTTTAAACTGATTCATCCGTCTTTTATTAAAAATATGTCAAAAAGATCCTGGGAAGAATTTTTATTGCAATGGTATAGTAAAAACTTACTGGAATTCGTCACTGACCGTTATGGTCGTCAAGAGACAAAACTTCCTGTCTTTTATGCCGCTAATCAATTAAAAGGAGAAAGTAATGAAGAATTTGCTAATCGTCTCATCGAACAAGATAGATTCTTGAGCCATTTCCCTAAGCGCCAGATACTAGTTTCTTTCTTGATTGAGGTGATTCAGACTTTTCCCAAGCTTTTTGATGCTAAGGTCAATGCGATCTCACTTTTACAGGCCATCAAATTACTCTTTACCGATATTGATTTTGAAAATGAAATTGAATTTGAGAAGCAACCCGTTGATTTTTGGCTTTATCTGATTTTGACAACGCTGCCAGAGCAAGCTGCACAACTGCGTAAGTATCGTTTACAATAAAAAATCGACTTACTCTCTAAAGTCAGCTTAAGAGTAGTAAGTCGATACTTAATTATCTTGGCAATAAAAAACGTTTAAATTGTGGAAGTTTAAGGAACCAGGCAACCAGTAAACAAGAAAGAATCTTGTCAACCAAATTACCGGTCACCGCTCCCCAATAAGTAGCCGTGATCATTTCTCTGCCTGAAGCACGTAAGGCAAATATCACAACATCGGTACCTGAACCAGTAAATCCGCCATATAAAGCAAGCCGGATCGGAGCACCGATCATCGGGCAGATAAAAGCTAAAAGCAGTCCTGCGATAAGCGCATTCTTATAATTGAAACTTTTTTTAGCAAGCAAGGCAACGACAATAGCAACCGCAACATTCACTAGCGCAAATGGAATGGCTAAAGGCCCCTGCCACATCCCCATTAATAAGTTAGTGACAATCCCCGTTAAGATACCATAAGTCATACCAAATTCTGCTGCAATGAAAATCGTACCGATCGTATCCAGAAAAAGAAGAGGTATTTTTAACATAGCAACAGCTTCTCCTAATACAACATTAAGTACTACGGCAATCGCACACAATACCAGGATCCTTGTTTTATTTTTCACTTTTACTGTTCTCCTCTAAAATAGTTGATAATTTCTCTTACAATTTTATCACCTACATCAGAAAGCTGCTAATTTATATTATCTATTATAAGCAGTACTTTATATTGAAAATCTGAATTTTCCTATCTAATAAACTCCTTTACTGCAGCCAAAAAATCGCCTTGATTTTCAGTCGAATACCAGACTGGTACTTCAATATAAGCTGTTGAAAAATGATTTTTCTCACTAGCGGTAAAAAATTCTTCCATCAAAACCCCCCGCTGTCCTGAAATCGAACAGTTCGGACTGTCATTGATCCCGATCACCCCTAAATACTTTGCTCCCGAATTTTGATAACAACGAATTTGATCAAGGGTGGGCTCGATCAACTGCTGACATTTGCTGCGATAATTCGGTATTTTAGCATAGTCACTATATTCTAAAGGTGGCCGGTCTCTTCCCAATTCCAGTAATTCGGGACAGGGCAATTGTAAAAGTGACACGCCTTCTTCCAGTAGATAACGGACAAAGGGAAAAGCGCCTGCTGCTCTTTGCCAGCCTTTAACAACGACATTCTGATTTAACACGCAATGAGATACCACAACGAGACGTTTATCTTGTTTGATCTTGACCA
>DATGVB010000016.1:0-10515 GCA_035300805.1 Tetragenococcus sp.
ATATCCATGAACTGCATTGGGACAAAGAAATTCTAGATCTGTTAAATATCCCGGAACAAATGTTGCCCGAAGTAAAAAGTAATTCTGAAATCTATGGTTATACAGAGACTTTCCACTTCTATGGCAGTGAAGTGCCACTTGCCGGTATGGCAGGAGACCAGCAGGCCGCTTTATTTGGTCAAATGGCCTTTGAACCAGGCATGGTGAAAAACACTTATGGGACAGGCGCATTTATTGTGATGAATACAGGGGAAAAACCGCAGCTATCTGACAATGACCTATTGACTACGATTGGTTATGGTATCAATGGTAAGATCTATTATGCTTTAGAAGGCAGTATTTTTGTGGCTGGCTCGGCTTTACAGTGGTTGCGTGATGGACTGCGTCTGATCGAAAGTGCTCCTGAATCAGAAGAACTAGCCGAAAAATCAGATGCTGACAACAATGATGTCTATGTTGTACCTGCCTTTACAGGTCTAGGCGCTCCTTACTGGGATTCAGATGCACGTGGTGCGATCTTCGGTTTGACCCGCGGGACGACTAAAGAAGACTTTGTCAAAGCTACTTTGCAGTCGTTGGCGTATCAGTCAAAAGATGTTATTGATACGATGAAAATTGATGCTGACATTGACATTCCTCTATTGAAAGTTGACGGTGGAGCAGCCAATAACAACTGGCTATTGCAATTTCAGTCTGACATTTTAGATATTGAAGTAGAACGGGCAGCCAATCTGGAAACAACGGCTTTAGGTGCAGCTTATCTGGCTGGTTTGGCGGTTGGTTTCTGGAAAGATCTCGATGAACTTAAAGCTATGCAGGCTACAGGTGACAGCTTTAAACCGGTAATGGCAGAAGATGAACGTAATGATCTGTATACCGGCTGGAAAGAAGCCGTTGAAGCTACTCGTGTATTCAAACACTTAGGCAAGAAAGAAGGATAATTGATGGTTTTTTCCTATCAGACAAGAATTGCAGAAATCGCAAAAGCACAGACAGACGAATTTGACCTATTAGTGATCGGTGGAGGAATTACCGGTGCCGGAGTAGCAGTACAAGCTGCTGCTGCTGGCATGAAAACAGCTTTAGTCGAAATGCAGGACTTTGCTGAAGGAACTTCTTCACGTTCGACTAAATTAGTTCATGGAGGTATTCGGTATTTGAAGACTTTTGATGTTGAAGTGGTTTCAGATACGGTCGGTGAAAGAGCGAATGTGCAAAAGATCGCTCCGCATATTCCTAAAGCAGATCCTATGTTATTGCCGATTTACGATGAAACAGGAGCTACTTTTGATATGTTTTCGGTTAAAGTGGCCATGGATCTTTATGACCATTTAGCTGGAGTGACGGGAAAATACGCTAATTACATTATAAGTAAAGAAGAAGTACTCCAACGCGAACCGCAGTTAAATCCTGATGGTTTATTAGGTGGGGGTGTCTATCTGGATTTTCGTAATAACGATGCTCGTCTGGTGATCGAAAATATTAAAAAAGCTCATGAAGACGGAGCAGCTATGCTCAGCAAGGTCAAAGTTCTTGAAATTCTACATGATCAGAATGGACGTGCCAACGGTGCCAAAGTACAAGATAGGGTAAGTGGTGAAAATTTTGAAATCAAGGCCAAAGTAGTGATTAATACAACGGGACCATGGTCAGACAGCGTTAAGGCAATGGATGAAAAAGATGATTTGCCAGAGCAGATGCGACCGACCAAAGGCGTTCATTTAGTTGTAGATCGCAAGAAATTAAATGTAGCTCAACCAACTTATTTTGACACAGGTGAAAATGACGGCCGGATGGTTTTTGTTGTTCCGCGTGAAGAAAAAACTTACTTTGGAACAACTGACACTGACTATCAAGGCGATTTTAAGCATCCGACAGTAACTCAGTCAGATGTAGACTATCTGTTAAAAATCATCAATCGACGCTATCCGCAAGCTGCTATCACTCTTAATGATATTGAAGCTAGCTGGGCTGGTTTACGCCCTTTGATCACAGCTAATGGCGGCTCTGACTACAATGGTGGAACTAGCGGCAGTCTTTCAGAGGCAAGTTTTGAAAAAGTGGTCAATGCCACTAAAGCTTATCTGCAAGATGCAAGTAAAAAAGCTGAAGTTGAACAAGCCATTAAAGATGCCGAAATCAAGCAAGACAAGGGGGCAGTCGATCCTTCACAAGTTTCACGCGGCAGTAGCCTTGATGAATCACAAGATGGCTTATTGACACTTGCTGGCGGCAAGATTACCGATTATCGTCTGATGGCACAAGGAGCCCTGCAAAAAATCCAGACTATTTTAAAAGAAGTTTTTGCCGAAGACTTTACATTAATTGATTCAAAGGCTTATCCTGTCTCAGGTGGCGACATCGATGCAGATGCGGTAGATGAAGCTACAGAACAACTGGCCCAGTTGGCTGAAGCAAAAGGTTTAGATGATACGGCCGCCCTTTATTTAGCCAACCTATATGGTTCTAATTTACCGACAGTTTTAACTTATGATGAAGGCGTGGCAGGTTTGAGTAAAAGAGACAGTTATTCTTTAAATTATGCTCTAAATGAAGAACTTGTTCTGACACCAGCCGATTACTTCATGCGTCGCACGAATTTTATTTTGTTCATTCGTGATGAGTTAGATGCAGTTAAACAACCTGTGATCGATAAGATGAGTGATTTCTATGGTTGGAGCACTGCAGAAAAAGATAAGTATACCGCAGAATTGGAAGAAGTTGTGGCAGAATCAGATTTACTAAACTTAAAGGAGCGAAAAGGATGAGTGATTCAGTACAGATTTTTAGTGAATTTTTAGGAACAATGATCCTGGTATTATTAGGTGATGGTGTTTGCGCCGGTGTAAATTTAAAGAAAAGTAAAGCAGAAGGTTCCGGCTGGATCGTTATTACCATGGGCTGGGGCATGGGTCTGGCGATGGCTGTTTATATTGCCGGTTTGATGGGACCTGCTCATTTAAACCCGGCCGTTACGATTGCCTTTGCTGTTTTGGGAACTTTCCCGGGACATCTGGTGGTTCCTTTTATCATTGCCCAAGTTTTAGGTGGTATTGTTGGGGCAGTCTTAGTTTGGCTGGCTTATCTGCCGCTTTGGGATGAAACCGAAGATCAGGACGCCATTTTAGGAACATTTGCAACAGGGCCTGCCGTTCGTAGTTTAACGGCTAATACAATTACAGAAGTTATTGGTACTTTTGTCTTAGTAATTGCCTTATTAGCTTTTGGTGAAAATGAACTTTCAGCTGGGTTAAATCCTCTGATCGTAGGGGTCTTGGTATTATCAATCGGACTTTCTCTGGGAGGACCTACTGGCTATGCGATCAATCCGGCCCGGGATCTGGGACCTAGGATCGCCCATCAATTCTTGCCCATCAAAAATAAAAGAGATTCAGATTGGGGCTATTCCTGGGTACCTATTGCAGGACCCATTATCGGCGGCTTACTGGCAGTTGCTTTATGGATGGTTATTCCGCTTTAATTTTAAATACCGACTAAATATCTGCATTCTTGGGTGCAGGTATTTTTTTGAGCAGACAAACTTTGTTTTCCCCCTTATAACTGGTAAAATAAAAGTACTTAAAATGAATAGAGGTAGTAGATAATGGAAGATTTTCGTTATTGCAGCGAATCAAGAGTAGTACATACCCATCGGATTTTTCCTTTTGACTTGAATCCTTTTGGTTTTTTATTTGGCGGCACTTTGATGACCCAGATCGATGATGTCTCATCGATTTCGATTACCCGTCACTGTCGTCGTGGGGCAGTGACAGCTTCAATTGACCAGTTGAACTTTTTAAAGCCTTTGCAGAATAATCATTCTGTCTGTCTGGAATCTTATGTCTCAGGAGCACATCATAAATCCATGGAGGTATTTGTCAAAGTGATCGGTGAAAATCTGGTGACAGGCGAACGCTATCTGGCAGCCACCTGCTTTACCACCTTCGTGGCTGTACCTTCTCATATGAATGAGGAAAAAGAATTTACAGTACCTAAAGTAGTGCCGCAGACAGAAGAAGAAAAAATGGTCTGTGCCGGTTATGAAAAAAGAAGAGCACAAAGACTGGCTGAAAAAGATGAGTACGAAGAATTTTCAGGTAAACTTTCGACTAAATTGCCTTGGAGTAAATAAAATAGGGATTTGTGGGGTAAATATGAAAAAAAGTAATAAATTATTGATTTTATTTGTAGCACTCACTCTTATTGTAGGTGGTCTTTTCTGGTACCAGCGGCATAGTAAAATTAAAAAAGCTGCTGCAGTAATATCTGCTTATAGCCAAATTATGGAAAAAGCAGACTATCAGAAATTGCCAGCTTTATTAAGCAGCCAAAGTGTCAAAAAGTCAGCTTATAGTAAAAAAGCGATCCAGCAAAAATATCAGGCTATTTTTGCTGCTATGGATGCCAGAGATTTTAAATTTTCTGATCAGCAGTATAAAGTCAGAAATAAAAAGGTAGAAGTATCTTACCAGCTTACTTTTCAAACAACTTTGGGTAAGGTTGAAAAGCAAAAGTATCAGACGACCGTTTCTTTTGCAGATGGGAAAGCTCAACTTGATTGGCAGCCGTCACTGATTTTTCCTGGCATGAGTAAAAAAGATACTGTTCAGATTCAGACGGAAGAAGTCGAGCGTGGTAAAATTTTAGATCGCAATGGCAATACACTGGCAACTAGTCATAAATATCAGCAATTGGGGATCAATCCAGGTAAATTAGGCAGCGGTTCGACAAAAGCCGATAATATTAAAGCCATCAGTAAAATGTTTGCAGTAAAAGAGTCCACTTTAACGGATAGTCTGAAAGCCACTTGGGCAAAAGGAGATGTCTTTGTTCCTATTAAGATTTTATATGGTAATGATGAATATGATGGTAAGGACAGCTTGCCGGATGGCGCAGTCATTGAGTATCAGAAAAAACGTTACTATCCTTTTAAAGAAGCTGCGGCTCATTTAATCGGTTACGTTAATCCAGTGACTCAAGCAGATCTGAAAAAAGACAGTAGCTTAAGTGAGAACGATGTCATCGGTCGAGCAGGGATTGAAGCGGCCTATGACAAAAAACTGCGCGGAAAAGCAGGCGGTTCAATCATCATTTGTGATGATAAGGCTAAGAAAAAGGCAACGATCCTCAAGCGCAAGCAGCAAGCTGGTCAGAATGTTCGTCTGACGATTGATGCTAAGGCACAATATCAAGCTTTTGAAGCCCTGAAAAAAACGCCCGCTTCCACGGTAGTTGCTCAACCGACGACCGGCCAGTTACTGGTGGCAACGAGTTCGCCTTCTTACGATCCCAATCAGATGGTCATTGGGATGAATCAGACAACTTATGACAAATTAAATAATGATAAAAAGGCACCATTCTTGCGTCGCTTTACCAATCGTTATGCGCCTGGCTCCACTTTTAAAGTGGTTACGGCGGCAATCGGTTTAGATAATGGCACGATTGATCCGGCTGAAAATTTTGAGATCAGTGGCCTGAAATGGCAAAAAGACAGTAGCTGGGGGTCCTATCAAGTAACTAGAGTAAAAGAAGCCAGCCCGATCAATCTGGAAAAAGCGCTGGTATATTCAGATAATATTTATTTTGCCAGACAGACTTTAAAAATGGGCGAAAAGAAGTTTAAAACTGGCCTGAATAAATTTATCTTTGGTGAAAAATTGGATCTGCCGCTGGCTATGGAGGATGCTTCGATTGCCAATCAGCAGAATTTTCGTTCCGATATTTTACTAGCCGATACGGGTTATGGTCAAGGCGAATTACAAATTTCACCGATCCAGCAGCTGAGCATGTATTCAGTTTTTATGAATGATGGAGATTTGATTTATCCGCAGCTGCTTTATGGTCAAGACACGAAGACTAAAGAAGCAGTGATCACAAAGACAAGCAGTCAGCTGATCTTAAAAGATCTGATCCATACAGTTGCTGATTCGGAAGGTTACGTTCATTCTTTGTATAATAACGATTTCAACCTGGCAGCTAAAACCGGAACGGCCGAAATCAAAGAAAAACAAGATACCACGGGGATCGAAAACAGTTTCTTGCTCTATTTTGATGTGGATAATAAAAATTTCATGGGATTGACTATGGTTGAGGATTCACTCGAAAATGGCACGGCAGTTGACCACAGTAAGAAATTGACTGATTATTTAGAAGAAAATTACCAATAAGACTTAAGCAAAACATCATTTAAAAGGTGTTTTGCTTTTTTTTTATTAAAAAGGGGACATTTGAGTGTTTTCTGCGTTTATAAGAGTGTGACGTCACCTAATAAATAATAAAGGAGAACAAATAAATGAAGACAATCGATCAAACAAAACTGACTGTTCAATTAAGTCAGCCAGATAAGGACACTTTTATCAAACAAAATTTTGCCAATGTCGTAAATGATCCGGCTGAAGCAGCCGTTTTACAATTAGGGGAAACCATAGCCGAACTTGCACCAGCGGAAAATCAGTTAGATTCAGTCGTTGAAACGATTTTCTATAACCATACACCAGCAGCAGAAGTTATCGAATAAGAATAGGAGGAGCTATTAAATGAAAAAATTACATTTAACATTTTTAAATGCCGAAGGAAAAACACACAACTTGATCCCGACCGTGGCAGCACAAGATCTGAGTGCCCAAGAAGTAAAAGAAGCGATGGATCAATTATGTGATCTGGCTATTTTTGATAAAGAAGGCGTTAAACTTTATCAGTCGGCTAGTGCAGCTAAGTATGTCGAAACAATCGAAACACCATTATTTTAACATTATAAGCGAGGGGAATTTATTCTCCTCGTTTTTTAGAAAAGGGGGAGTTTTTATGACAGTTATTCAATGGTTGGCAGGCTGGTTAACACCAGATAATACGCATTTGATTTATTTACTGACAATTATTTTGATCGTTAGCTTACTTGATTTTATTCTGGGCTGGCTCAATGCTAAATTTACGCAAGCGGTAGATTTTTCTGCTGGAACTGCACTTTGGGGAATCATTAAAAAAATTGTTTACTTTATGCTGTTGGTGCTCTTTATTCCAATCGCACTTTTACTGCCGGATCTGATTGCTTTAAGTGCACTTTATATTTTGTACACGGCTTATCTGTTGAGCGAATTACAATCAGTACTTAGTCATTTTAATGATGATCAGACTCTGCTCTTTAAGTTTATCCAAAAAATAGCAGAGGAGGTACCAGATGAGCCTGGCGAATATGATCGACTACGGTAAAAGTAAGATCGGTCAAGTTACTTACAGCATGACAAATCGTAATGGAGAATTTTCTATGGATTGTTCAAGTTTTGTCTTTAAAGCCTTGATCGCAGGCGGCTTTTTGACCAAAGATACAGCTATCGGTAATACAGAATCTTTATTCGCTTTACAAGCTTCCTTACTCCAGGAAATATCTTATCGAAAAGTTCAAGCCGGCGATCTTTTTATTGCCGGAATAAAGGGAGCTTCGAGCGGTTCAGCTGGACATACAGGGATCCATCTAGGCCAAGGAAAAATTCTACATTGCACCTATTACTTTGGTTCACAAAACGTTGTCATAACCAGTGCCCATGGCTGGATGGGCGATGCAAGTGGTTTACCTGTCAGACATTTTCGCTTATTAAAAAAACAAAGTAAGTTAAAAGAAGCTGACAGGCAGATGACTATTCTGCAGGTAGATGGTCAGTGGGGCTTTGCAACTAGCCGTCGTTTACAAGAAATCTATCAGTTGAGGATCAGAGATGGTATAATAAGTCACCAATACCGTCAGCAGTGCAATCAGTACTTATATGCTGCTCAATTTGATCATACCCAAAAGGGCAGCCAGCTGATTTGTGCCCTACAGCAAAAACTTGGTATAACAGCAGATGGCTTGTGCGGCAGACAAACTATCCGCGCCATGCAGAAAAAATTAAAAACGACAGTTGACGCAACTATCAGTCCACAGTCAGAGCTAGTCAAAAAAATACAGCAAAAGCTCAATCAAAACCAACGACCATTTTGATTGCAAAATGGCCAGTCATTGACTTTCATGGGAATTTCATTTAAGCTTAAAAAAATTGATTTTCATGGAGGATACAGATGACAAATAAGACCGAAAATTACGAGTTACTAGTAAAGCAGGCAGCCAGTTTACTTACAGATGAATTTGATGTGGTAGCGAACATGAGCAATTTGACTTCTTTGCTTTTTCATAGTATTCCCGATTTAAATGGCGCTACTTTTTATCGCCTAGTTGATGGCGAATTGCTGTTAGGACCCTTTCAAGGTAAACCCGCCTGCATGCATATACCAGTTGGAAAAGGCGTTTGCGGTACCGTTGCTAAAAATCAGCAGACTGAAATAGTCCCCAATGTTCATGCATTTAGCGGACATATTGCCTGTGACAGTGCTTCTAATTCCGAAATCGTCGTTCCCGTATTTAAAGATAGCTCCTTCTGGGGAGTCCTTGATTTAGATAGTCCGAAATTCAACACTTTTGATGAAATCGATCAAAAATATCTCGAAAAAATCGCCCCTATCGTTTTTGGCGTTAAAGGCTGATAAAAGATCCTCTGAAGCTATAGTGAGCTTCAGGGGATTTTTTGCCGGAGTAAATAATTGGAGCAAACGACGATCAGCGGGTAGTGTCGCTAAGTCAGATGGAGAAAGCACCAATCAGCTGGTGAGTGTCGCAAAGTCAGGAGGAGAAAGCACCGATCAGCTGGGGAGTGTCGCAAAGTCAGGAGGAGAAAGCGCCAATCAGCTGAGGAGTGTCGCAAAGTCGGGAGGAGAAAGCGCCGATCAGCTGGCGAGTGTCACTTTCTTCAAATGTAGTCCATTAACCCCACTTAGTTTGCTTTTCCAGATTTTTAAAATGGTCAGCTTGATCTTCAAACCAATATGGAAACAGTAAAGCTTTATTGATATAACTAGCCATGTGTCCGCGGGCTTGGGTAGGTTGAAAGTATTGATTCAGAACTCTTTTTAATAGATGTACATTCACATCTTCCCCGAAGAAAATTTCCAGTTTCTTTCGTTTCAAATTTTTTTCTGCAAAGAGTACACCGTATTCACAAACAGTTCGAACATAAGAAGAATGTTTGGGTTCCTTATGACCGCACTGCTTACAAAGCAGGTAATACCTTTTCTCCTCTAAGGTAAAGTGCTGGCACTTTCGACAGCAAATGCCTTTTTTTAGTGATTCCAATTCAACTGCGGGCATTTTAGGTCGAATCGATGGAATGATAAAAGGCTGCAAGATTTTCTCCCATTGAAAATTTTGGGTAGGTTTTAATTGCATAAGAAAGGCAGGAATTTCATGGTATTGCAGGATGGTTTCAGGAATATTGTCGCAAATTTTAATTTGAGCAGCTCGATTCATAAAAGCCAGTACCCCTTTTACTTCAAAAGGAGCATGGGCCTGCAGATAAGCATTTTGTAAGACACGGATAACTCTGCGTAATTGCTCATTGATATTGTGAGTCATGACAAAATTATTTTTGTACCAATCGTTGTTTTTGAGTTCATACTCACCCTCGTAAAACTTCATATCAAAAGGTAAAACGGTATTGGTACTTAAAGCTATTTTATCGACTTGAACGATTGTGTCACAAAATTTCAGAGTAAGATCATCAAGATATGCGACTTTGGGTGCATGGAAATTAAAAAGCCGGTCCATTTCTGTTTCTCCCTGATAACCTTTGAGTAGTTTCTGGTAAATCAACTGTTTTTTCCCTAAAGCTATCCTTTGCTTGAGAATTGTTAAATGTTGCAATTGAAATGACATTTTTCGTTTCATAAAAATACTCCTGTCTGTTTAAAATTTTTGCCTGTCATTATATATAAACGCAAAAAATCGTCAAATCTTTTTTTGAAATAAAATAATCCGTATATTGTAAGCAGAAATTGTTTACAGGTTTTCTTTTATAAAAGAAAGCGGTAAGATTGGAGTAGGAGGTGGATCAATCATGTCAGTTAAATTGCTATTTTACAGTAATCTTGCTTTTATCTGTTGTAGTATCTGCTATCTTTTGTGGTGGTTGTCAGCCTTTAAGCCACAAGGGGCAATCAAAGGTCTTTATTCTGGCTGGTTACTTATCCCGACTTTTCTGGCTGGATTGCTGGCTGTTTTTCTAGCGGTTAAAGCGCTGGGTCAGCCCCAGCAAGTGCTATTTTTTTCTAATAAGCAACTTTTAATAACAGGCGGGCTTTTTTATTTATTAACGGTCTTTGTCACGGTTTACTTTTTCAAACGTCCGCTAACCACCGAGCTGATCTTAATTGTTGCCTGGCTAACTTTAATGGCAGTTGAGCTGAATCAGCTTTATGCCATTACTGGCTTTTCTTCACAGGCAGTTTTGTTTTTAGCAATTTTTATTTTTATGGGCGGTCTGGTCAGTCTGATTTGTTATTTACAGTATTATCACCTTGGAATCTGGGCGAGCTATATTGCTGGAATGATCCCTTTACTTATTGTTTTGCTAGTGGCAATAGTAATGAATTTACTGCTTTATCAGCTGAAATAAAAATCTTTTAGGAGGAATAATAATGTCGGATATTACA
>DATGVB010000017.1:0-9148 GCA_035300805.1 Tetragenococcus sp.
ATAATTGCTAATCCTGCTGCGATATATTGCATAATATTTTCCTCCTAAATTTTACATTATTATTCTTTAACAATTTTGTGACTTAAGAAAACCATAGCTAAGGTGACAAAAACGTAGGCTTGGATGGCTCCAATAAATAACGAAAAACCAATCCAGGTCATTTCCAACAGCATGGCAAATGGTAAAGCTAACCAGCCAAGACCGTTGACTATGGAAATTATCAATCCTAAAAGAACTTCACCAGCATAAATATTGCCATATAGACGTAAACCCATACTAATGATATTCGTAAATTCTTCCATCAGTTTGATTGGTAAAATAACAGCTACTGGATTAAGAAAGCCATTTACAAAATACTCTTTCACACCCATTTTTTTTACACCCCAAAAATTAGCCAACAGCATAACCATAAAGGCTAGACCCATCGTTACGACCGGATCGGCTGTCGGGCTTTTCCAATAAGTCGTATCATTATTTACTAGCTTAGTAACTAAGCCAATTTCATTAGCGACAAATACGAATAAGAAGAGACCAAAAGCAAAAAAATCATAGTTACGCACTTCGCTTTGTGGTAATTGTCCGCTAACAATGCCACGTACAAAATCAATCACCCATTCTAGCATATTTTGTTTTCCTTTAGGTTTCATCTTTAAATTACGACTAAAAGAATATATCAGAGCAAAAATGATCGTACAGACAATTACTGTCATCAGAAGGATCGTACCGTCAAACCAGACAGGTCCTATATGAAACAAAAGTGATCGTTCTTCCAAAACCTCACCTTCTTTCCAAAAGTTTTCAAAATCATCAGTAGCAATAAAAAAGCTATTTCTATTTTACTTGACAATCGGTATCATACCACCATAAGCCGAAAATTTCAAAAGATTTTCAGTAAAAACAGTACTATAACAGTCATTTAAAAAACAAATCGAAAATTGCTCTAATCAAAGTTTTGCTGATGATAAATTAAAGCTCAATAATCTTTTAAGACTCTTTGAATTTGTCTTTCCTGATCTTTGCGTTTTAAGGTCTCGCGTTTGTCATATTCTTTTTTACCTTTAGCTAAACCAATCAGAACTTTGGCATAACCATTTTTAATATAGACTTTTAGCGGGATCACTGACATCCCCTTATTTTTCGCCTGACCATAGAGTTTATCTATTTGCCTACGATGGAGTAACAGCTTACGACTTCTTAAGGGATCATGATTAAACAAGTTTCCCTGGTCATATGGACTGATATGCACATTAAATAAATAGGCCTCTCCATTTGTGAAACGTACAAAACCATCTTTTAGATTGATACGTCCACTGCGAATTGATTTGATTTCGGTACCCGTTAAAGCAAGACCTGCTTCATAAGTTTCTAAAATGGTATAATCATGACGGGCTTTTTTATTTTGTGCAACTAATTTACCAGCTCCTTTGGGCATATTCTCACCTTCTTACTTATTTTTTATGTTTGCCTTTCTTTTTAGGTGCATTTTTATAGAAAGGTCTTTGTTTATTTTTACCCTTATTTACTTTCTTGCCTTTTTTTGGTGCATTTTTTTTATATTTGCGTTTTCTTTTTTTATGATCAGCTAAGTTGGCACTTGCTTTTTCCTCCACTAGTTCAAAATCAATTTCTCTTGTTTCCGGATCAGCTTTAACTACCCGAACCTTGACCGCTTGTCCAATCTTAAAACTACGATTGGAACGTTCGCCCACCAAAGCTAGCTGGTTTTCAATGAAATGATAATAATCATCGGTTAATTCACTAACATGGATCAGACCTTCTATAGTATTGGACAGTTCAACAAAAAAGCCAAATTTGACAACCGAGCTGATGATTCCTTCGAAGGTCTCATCTAAGTGATCTTGCATATACTCAGCTTTTTTCATTGCATCTACATCACGTTCACAATCAACTGCCCGTCTTTCCATTTGTGAACTGTGCTGAGCGATCTCAGGGATTGCTTTTTCCCATTTGGTCTGATTTTTCTTTGTTGTATCTTTTGCATAGGAACGAATCAGACGGTGAACTAAAAGATCTGGGTAACGTCGAATCGGCGACGTAAAATGAGTATAATACTCAGCCGCCAAACCATAATGGCCGAGGTTTTCCTCACTATAACGCGCTTGTTGCATACTGCGTAACAACATCATATTGACTACTGAGCTTTCCGGTTTTTGAGCTGTATCTTCTACCACTTTCTGTAAATCTTTCGGCTGAATTTTACCTTTTTTATTTTTCACCAAAATTCCAAGTGTTGTAGCAAAATCAAAAAAATTTAATAATTTTTCTTCTTTAGGATCTTCGTGGATACGGTAGATAAAAGGCTGATTTAATTGACTGTAATGTTGTGCAACAGTCACATTGGCACATAACATAAAAGACTCAATCATCTTTTCACCCACACCGCGCTTTCTCAGCACTATATCTTGCGGGTGACCTGAACTATCTACCAGTATTTCTGCTTCTTTATCTTCAAATGCCAGTGCTCCACGTTTATAACGCATATCCTGCAAAATCTCATGAAGTTCCTGCATGACATAAAACATTGGTACAAGAGTTTGATATCTTTTTTCAACTTCAGGATGATCTCCAGCTAGTATCTGATTTACTGCTGTATAAGTCATTTTCTCATTTGTTTGAATTATACTAGGAAAAATCTGGTGAGAAATGACTTTACCTGTCTGATCAATTTCCATCTCGCAAGTCATTGCCAGTCTGGGAAGCTGCGGGTTTAAAGAACAGATCCCATTAGATAAACGCTGCGGCAGCATAGGAACCACCCGATCAGTCAGATAGACGCTGGTCCCTCTTTCAAAAGCTTCTCGATCAAGTGGACTATTTTCAGTCACATAATAAGAAACATCAGCAATGGACACATTTAAATAAAAATGTCCATTGGCCAGTTTTTTTACAGCAACTGCATCATCTAAGTCTTTAGCACTTTCAGAATCAATGGTCACCATCATTAGATCCTGCAGATTTTTTCTGTCAGAAAAATCGGCTGGATCAATCTCATCTGGTAACTGGTCAGCTTCTGCAAGCACCTCAGAAGGAAATTTTGTGGGTACATGATTAGCTACTAAGACTGATAAAATATCCATTCCTGGTTCATCTTTATGGCCGATCACACTTTTTACAATACCTTCTAAGCTATCAGGATAACCACTTTCGGGATAATGCGAAATTTCTGCAATTACAATACTACCGTCAACAGGCCGAATTCCTTCAGCTGCGATCATGACCTTATAACCGGCTAATTTTTTATCTTTAGGTGTGATCATGCCATACAAGTCAGTTGCCGCAATTTCGTCTTCTGAAAAAAGTTCAAATTCACCTACAACCTGGCTCAGATGACGTTCTTTAATTTCAACAACCTTTCCTTCTGCTCCTTTATCATCTAAAGGTTGGGCAGGATGCTTGATATCTATGCAGACAATATCACCATTCATGGCAAAATTTGTATCTTCTTTAGCAATATAGACATCATCTTCCTCTTCATCGATCGTAACAAAACCAAAACCACGTTCATTACTGCGAAAAGTTCCTTCTATTAAAAAGCGTTCTGCAGGCAATTTGATTTTACCTTTTTTATTAAAGATGAGCTGCTGCTTTCTTTCCATTTCTGCGATCGTTTGTACCAGCACTTTAAAATCATCACTTTTTGTCAGACTCAAGACTTGTGCCAGTTCTTCAGTAGAAAAACTTTTTTTAGGACTTTCTTGCATAAAGTTCAAAATTTCTGTTTTTAAGTTTTCATTCATTTTACTGATCCTCATTCCATGGTAAATGATTTAAAAAAGCAAGCACATCTTTTTCGAATTCTCTTTTTTCAGGTCCAACAGTCACTACATGACCGCTTTTAGGATACCATTGCAAAGTTATTTTAGTTTTTTCTAAAGCTTCAGCAGTTAAAAAGACTGTCTGAGCATCAATCATTTTGTCTTGACCGGCTTGAGCCAAAAAAACGGGAAGTTGAATGCTATCTAACTTTTGACTGGTTTTTTCAGCAAACTTTTCAATTTCAAGTTGCTGTTTAGCAGCTTCTGCTTGAATTTCAATCATTTTAGTTTCGATTTCCTGATCCGATAAATCATTTGACTGCAAAGTCTTACGAGCATATTCTTGAAAGCTTTGAGCTACATTTGTCTTGCCTTTAAATAACGGTGAACAAAAGCAGCCTCCTCCAATGATCCTGGGATCTTGTTCGGTCAAATTAGCCAGGGCCAATACTCCACCTAATGAAAGTCCCAAAACGGCAATTTCTGAATAACCTTTTTGCTTCATTAAATTAACTGCCTGGCGACTCTGATCGTACCAATCAGCTATCTTTTCTTTTACTATATCTTGAGGATCTAAAGTCCCATGACCTTTAAGCATGGGAGCATAGACCGTATAATTTGCCCTTTCTAAAAAACGAAACAGCATCCGAACATCATTGGGACTACCGCTATAAGCATGTAAAAGAACTACTGCTCTTTTGCCGTGTTCTTCCAGTAAAGGCTCAGGCAGATTTATTTTCAAATTAAACACCTCATTTTCATTCTACCATAAAAATAGAGTTCGAGAACATTCTCAAACTCTATTGCTAAGTATTTTGATTATTTAGAGGACAATAAAACCAAAACGAATAGTAAAACCATCCATACTGTCCCAAGTATCGCAGTTGTACGTTTCATCACAGCCTCAAAACCTCTGGCTTTCTGTTTGCCAAAGAGATTATCAGCACCACCACTAAAGGCACTGGCTGCACTATTTTGTTTACTTGGCTGAAGCATGATGGTAATAATCAAAATAACTGAAAGAACCATCACTGTGCCTAAAATAAAATCATACAAAGCTCTTCCCCCGCTTTCTTTCAGCAATGTCTAGTACACTGTAGCATAATTTTTGGTTTTTGACTAGTCTATTTGGTTTGTTCTTTCTCCACTTTTGTACAAAATTATTAGTGCACTGAAAACAGAACCTCCTCTTGTTTTCAAGAGGAGGTTCTGTTCTTTTGTAAACCATTTTTCTATTATTTATTCTTTAAATTATAGAAAGATTTTAAGCCGTTGTATTCAGCAACTTCACCTAATTGATCTTCAATACGTAGCAATTGATTGTATTTGGCAATACGGTCGGTACGTGACAGTGAACCTGTCTTGATCTGACCGGCATTGGTTGCCACAGCAATATCAGCAATGGTTGAATCTTCTGTTTCACCAGAACGGTGAGAAACAACAGCTGTAAAGCCGGCTTCTTTAGCCATTTCAATAGCTTCAAATGTTTCAGTCAAAGTACCGATTTGGTTTACTTTAATTAAAATTGAGTTACTTACACCCATTTCAATTCCTTTGGCCAGAATTTCAGTGTTAGTGACAAACAAATCATCACCAACCAATTGAATTTTATCACCTAAACGATCCGTCAAAAGTTTCCAGCCATCCCAGTCATTTTCATCCATCCCATCTTCCATGGTGATGATCGGATATTTATTGGCTAGTTCTTCCAGATAGTCTACTTGTTCTGCAGCTGTCCGTTTGGCACCAGTAGGACCTTCAAAAACAGTATAGTCATAGATACCGTCTTTATAAAATTCAGAAGCAGCAGCATCTAGACCCAGATAAACATCCTTACCGGGTTGACGACCAGCTTTTTTGATTGCTTCACAAAGAGTCTCCAAAGCATCTTCTACACCGTCAAAGCGTGGTGCAAAACCACCTTCATCGCCAACCGCTGTTTCTAAACCGCGTTCGCTTAAAATGCTCTTCAAAGCATGGAAAGTTTCGGCACCCCAGCGTAAGGCTTCTTTAAAAGTAGGAGCTCCAACTGGAACGATCATAAACTCTTGGAAAGCGATCGGTGCATCTGAGTGAGAACCGCCATTGACTACATTCATCATTGGAGTCGGCAATACCTTTGTATTAAAGCCACCCAAATAATGATAAAGTGGGATTTCTTCATAATCAGCTGCTGCCCGGGCAACCGCAATTGAAACACCAAGGATCGCATTGGCACCTAATTTACCTTTATTTGGTGTACCATCTAATTCGATCATGTGTTTATCAATAGCTAATTGATCACGTACATCAAAACCGATAATTTCTTCAGCAATAATGTTGTTTACATTATCAACAGCTTTTGTAACGCCTTTGCCCAAATAGCGTGATTTGTCACCATCACGTAACTCAACAGCTTCATGTTCGCCTGTTGAAGCACCGGAAGGAACCATTCCCCGTCCAAATGCTCCTGATTCAGTATAGACTTCTACTTCAATAGTGGGATTTCCGCGTGAATCCAAGACTTCGCGTGCGTAAACATCAGTAATAATTGACATGTTTTGTCTCTCCTTTGAGTTGTTTTATCCTAGGGCGAACCCTGGCGATTAACTTCATTTTAAAAAAATTTAGGAACTCTTGCAAGTTGAAAATTATTTAGCAGCATCTACTAAATTTAAGAATGAATCAGCCTTCAAGCTGGCTCCGCCGACTAATGCACCATCAACGTTTTCTTTTGCCATATATTCGGCAATATTTTCAGGTTTAACTGAACCGCCATATTGAATACGAACTTTTTCAGCAACTTCTTTACCATATAATTTTTCTACGGTTGCCCGAACTACACCACAGATTTCATCAGCAATTTTAGCATCCGCTGATTTACCTGTACCAATCGCCCAGATCGGTTCATAAGCAATAACCATAGCAGCTACTTGTTCAGCCGACAGATCTTTCAAGCCAGCTGTAATTTGACCTTCGATCCATTCAGAAGTTTTACCTGCTTCATAAGTTTCTAAAGTTTCCCCACAGCACATAATTGGTAACATTTTATTAGCAAAAATAGCTTTGGCTTTCTGGTTGATTTCTTCGTCTGTTTCATGGAAGTATTGTCGACGTTCGGAATGACCAATGATCACATAATCAACGCCTAACTCAGCTAACGCATAAGGAGAAGTTTCTCCAGTAAAAGCCCCTGAATTTTCAAAGTAGCAATTTTGCGCTGAAATCTTCAAATCCGTCCCTACGGCTTCTTTTGTTAAAGTTTCCAAGAAAAGAGCAGGTGCTCCAATAACAGCATCGACAACATCATTTGCAGGAATTTTTCCTTTGACTGCTTGAGCGAATTCCTTGGCTTCTTTAGCAGTTAAATTCATTTTCCAATTCCCTGCGATAATAGGTTTACGCATTTAATACACTCCTTATTTATTATTAATTGCAGCAAGTCCTGGTAAGGTTTTACCTTCTAGCATTTCTAGGCTTGCTCCACCACCAGTTGAAATATGAGTAAATTTGTCAGCAAATCCTAAGCTTTCCGCTGCTGCTGCTGAATCACCGCCACCAATGATGGTGGTTGCATCCGTCAAATTAGCAATTGCCTCACAAACTCCAATCGTACCTTTAGCAAAATTAGACATTTCAAAAACACCCATTGGCCCATTCCAGACAACAGTTTTAGCCCCTTGTAAAGTATCCGCAAATAACTTAACGGTTTCAGGTCCGATATCTAAACTCATTTGATCTTCAGGAATACCATTTTCATGGACTTCAGTAGGTGAATCATTAGAGAACTCTTTTGTAGTAACAGAATCTACTGGTAAAACTAACTTATCACCAGCTTTTTCAATCAAAGACTTGGCCAGCTCAACTTTGTCGTCTTCAACTAATGAAGTACCAATTTCTATTCCCTTTGCTTTAAAGAAAGTATAAGTCATACCTCCACCGATTAAAATCTTATCTGCTTTAGGAATCAGATTTTCGATCACACCAATTTTATCAGACACTTTAGCCCCACCTAAGATAGCTACCATTGGACGTTTAGGATTTTCTACAGCTTCACCGATAAATTTGATTTCCTTTTCCATCAAAAAACCAGCGACTGTTGGAATACCTGTAGATGCGATCCCTACATTAGATGCATGAGAACGATGAGCTGTACCAAAGGCATCATTGACAAATACATCACCTAAAGAAGCCCAATATTTACCTAATTCAGAATCGTTCTTACTTTCTTTTTTACCCTCTACATCTTCAAAACGGGTATTTTCAAAGACCACAATATCGCCGTCTTGCATTTCAGCAATTGTTTTTTCTAATTTTTCGCCACGGGTTTCTGGCACAAAAGTTACTTTTTTATCTAATAGTTCTCCTAGACGTTTAGCTACTGGAGCTAATGATTTTCCAGCCTTGTCTTCTGCTGTTTTAACTCGTCCTAAGTGGGAGAATAAAATGGCTTTGCCGCCATGATCAATAATATATTGAATTGTCGGTAAAGCTGCTTTGATTCTTGTCTGGTCAGTAATTTCTCCATCTTTTACCGGGACATTAAAATCGACTCTTACAAGAACTTTTTTTCCTTTTAAATCAAGATCTTCTACTGTTTTTTTAGCCATTGATCTGCCTCCTTACTTTCTAAAAAAAGCGGAGAAGCGCGTCGCTTCCCCGCTTTTATTTTCTAAATTCAATTGAATCTTATAGGCAAGTGAATTTATTGAATGACGGATTATAAAGTTTTTGCAAAATATTCTAACGTACGGATCATATTTGAAGTGAAACCATATTCATTGTCATACCATGCAACAGCTTTAACTAATTGTTCGCCTTCTTTACCTTCCATGACAGCTGTTTGAGTTGCATCAAAAACAGAACCATGAGGGTAACCGATAACGTCTGATGATACAATTTCATCTTCAGTGTAAGCAAATGCATCATTTGAAGCTTCCTTCATTGCTGCGTTTACTTCATCAACTGTTACTTTTTTGTCTAATACAGCATACAAATTCGTTACAGAACCAGTAATTGTAGGTACACGTAAAGCAGTACCGTCAATACGGCCATTAACTTCAGGGATTACTTTGCCGACAGCCTTAGCAGCGCCTGTTGATGCTGGAATAATATTGTCAGCACCGGCACGATTCTTGCGTCCACCAGGAGCGTCTTGCAATCTTTGAGTTGATGTATATGCATGGACAGTCGTCATTAAAGCACGATCAATTCCGTATTTATCATTCAACACTTTAACAACTGGAGCCAGGCAGTTTGTTGTACATGAAGCAGCTGACACAACATTGTCTTCAGCAGTGATTGTTTCGTGGTTAACACCATAAACGATTAATTTAGTTTCTTTAGATTTTGCTGGAGCAGAAATTAGAACTTTTTTAGCACCAGCATCGATA
>DATGVB010000018.1:0-7242 GCA_035300805.1 Tetragenococcus sp.
GTCCGGCAGTTCGTTTAGCAGCGATTCAGCACTTGCCAGTGACTTTCGTTATGACACATGATTCGATAGCTGTAGGTGAAGATGGTCCGACGCATGAACCAATCGAACAATTATCAAGTCTACGCGGCATGCCTAATCTTAGTGTTATTCGACCAGCGGATGGAAATGAAACTAGGGCAGCTTGGAAACTGGCAATTGAATCTAAAACCACTCCAACAGTCCTTGTCTTGAGTCGGCAAAACTTACCTGCCTTAGCAGGAACACAAGAAAATGTAGAAGAGAATGTAGCTAAAGGTGGCTATGTAATTTCAGCTCAAAAAGGAAACAAACCAGATGGAATTTTAATTGCTACAGGTTCTGAAGTTGGCTTGGCAGTCGATGCACAAGCTGAATTAGCACAAGAAAATATCGATGTATCCGTAGTATCTTTACCAAGTTTTGATTTATTTGAAAAACAAAGTCTAGCTTATAAAGAAACAGTTTTACCAAGTGCAGTTGTAAAACGTCTCGGAATTGAGGCGGGAGCTTCATTTGGATGGGACCGTTATGTAAAAGACAGTGGTACAACCATTACAATTGATCGTTTTGGTGCTTCTGCTCCAGGAAACAAGGTATTAGAAGAATATGGTTTTACCATAGAAAATGTTGTAGATACTTTTAAATCATTATAAAAAATTAAGGCCTAAAAAAGTTGATTGAACTTTTTTAGGCCTTTTATTTTCTACTATTGGTCAAAACTTTTAAAAGACTTATGCTTATATATCAGCTTTTTTATTTTGACCAAATAATGAAACATAAAAATTTAAGTAAAAATAATTGTATTTAAAAACGATTTACCATAAAATATAATTTATAGATTTCTTAATTTTTAATAAAAAACTTTTAAAAGTTTTTTAATAGGGAGGATATTATGGTAGTTCAAACACGTATTGAACGTCGTCAAAGACAAGCGAAAATGAAAAAACAAAAGGTCTTATCTCTGATGGGAACTGGCTTAGTTATAACTCCAGTAGCTAGTGCTTTTATACCACAAGCTAATGCGGATCAGTATCAATTGACGGCAACAGCATCAAATTCTTTTTTAGATCAAATTGCTGATCCAGCTAGGCAGATTGCTGCTGCAAATGATCTGTATGCTTCAGTCATGATTGCACAAGCGATGCTGGAAAGCGGTCATGGCAGTTCTTCATTGTCAAATGCACCAAACTATAATCTTTTTGGTGTAAAAGCTTATAGTGGAGAACCGGCTGTCTTTTTGTCAACACAAGAATATATTGATAATGAATGGGTAACTATGAATGAACCCTTTAGAGTTTATGAATCATATTATCAGTCGCTGCAGGATCATGCGAACTTATTAAGAGCTTATTATCAGGGAGCCTGGCAAAGTACGACCGGCAGTTATCAAGAAGCCACTGCTTATTTAACCGGAAGATATGCGACGGATCCTGCCTATGCCCAGAAGTTAAATGAACTGATCCAAACTTATAATTTAACTCAATACGATAATCCCGCTGCTGATGTTACTGCAGAAAATATGAATTATGAAGCTGATCAGAAAAGTGAAGCTGCTACAACTTCAAGTCATAACAGTCAAAGCGCTACAACTTCGACTTATATTGTACGTTCAGGTGATACGTTGTGGGATATTGCGCAGCGTTACGGGACTTCTTTAGACAGTCTGATGACTAATAACAATCTGACAAGTGATCTTATTACAGAAGGACAGCAATTGGCAATTTAAATAATAATTATTAAAAAAAGATATTCTTTTTATTTAGAATATCTTTTTTTTGTGAATTCTTAACAAAAAACTAGAAAAAAGAATCAAGTCATAGTATCATTAGTATTGATAGGGAATGGAGGGAATTTTGTTGGAAAGTTATGAAGAAGCAATTCAGCAATTAAAAAAAGAGAATATTCGAATCACTCCACAACGTCAAGCCATTCTAGAGTTTTTAGCAAATACCCATCAGCATCCGACAGCAGAGGATATCTATAAAGCGATTGAAGAAAAGTTTCCAGGAATGAGTGTTGCTACTGTCTATAATAATTTGAAGTTATTTGTTAGTATAGGCTTTATTAAAGAGCTAAGTTATGGGGATGCTTCTAGTCGGTTTGATTTTCATACAGATTCGCATTATCATGCAATTTGTAATAGATGTGGAAAAATAACAGATTTTCATTATCCAGGCTTGGAAGATGTTGAAATGGCAGCCGGTAAATTAACGGGTTACCAAGTGAGTAGTCATCGTCTAGAAGTGTATGGCTTATGTCCAGAGTGTCGGGAAGAGTTGAACAAATAAAAGTACTGAAGCAAAAACTGTTTTATTTCCCAGAGAAGAAATGAGGCAGTTTTTTTAGCTTGTTTAACTTAAACCTAATAATGCAAATAATGTACAATAAATAAAAGAAAGGAAAGGTTAAATGTTATCATTAGATAGTTACTTAAAAAGTGGTCAAACGATAATTTCTAATCTGTTGATCAAAAATTATCGTCGTTTAGGATTAAATAATGATGAATTCATCTTATGGATCCAGTTATATAAGTATCATGAAAAAGGCAATGATTTTCCTGATTTAGCAACAATTGCTGATAATATGCAGATTGATCAAGATGAAGTTTATCAATTGATGGATCAATTGGTTCAAAAAAAAGTTCTGACAATTCGATCGATCAAAGATAAAGACGGAATAATGAATGATGCCTATGATTTTTCTTTAATTTTTAAAAAATTGGAGCTTTTGACTGAGCAGCAAAAAACACAGGATCTGCAGCAAACATTAGAAGAAAAAGTACAGACCTTATATCAAATGTTTGAAAGGGAATTTGGCAGAGCATTGTCGCCTATTGAATATCAAAGAATCGGTCAATGGTTAGATGACGACCATTATGCACCAGAATTGATTCAACTGGCTTTAAAAGAAGCTGTCTTAAACCAAGTATACAGTCTTAATTATATCGATAGGATCTTGCTTTCCTGGGAAAAAAAGAATATTAAAACTAAGCATCAGGTAGAAGCAGAACAGCAGAAAAGAAAGAGAAGGATGCTGCAAAACGAGCCTAGTCGCGATGAAAAAGAATTGCCTAATGTATCAATGCATAATTGGTTAGAGGAGTAACAGATGATCAGTAAAGAAAAAACAATGCAGGCTTTGGAAGTTATGTATACCATGTTTCCCAAAGCCCACGGTGAATTAAAACACGAGAATGCTTTTCAGTTATTAATCGCTGTTATTTTAAGTGCTCAGGCAACGGATGTGTCGGTCAATAAAACAACACCTCTTTTATTTGCTGCTTATCCCGATCCGCAAACTTTAGCGGATGCACCTTTAGAAAATATTATTGAAAAAATTCGAAAAATTGGTTTGTATCGTAATAAGGCCAAAAATATTAAAGCCTGTTCTCAAATGCTGTTAGACAAATATGCTGGACAGGTGCCTAAAACTCGTGAAGAATTAATCGAATTACCAGGTGTGGGAAGAAAAACAGCTAAT
Source organism: Tetragenococcus sp. (assembly GCA_035300805.1). Lineage (GTDB taxonomy): Bacteria > Bacillota > Bacilli > Lactobacillales > Enterococcaceae > Tetragenococcus. The sequence goes on from DATGVB010000018.1 coordinate 3,499, forward strand.
GTTGTTTTAGGTGATGCTTTTAATATACCAGCCATTGCAGTAGACACCCATGTCGAACGAGTCGCTAAAAGACTTAGATTTTGTAAATTAACTGCTAGTGTGAGTGAAGTTGAAGCAACACTGATGCGCAAGGTTCCTCAGAATTTGTGGGTTAAAACTCATCATACGCTGATTTTTTTTGGTCGCTATCACTGCACTGCGCGTTCCCCTAAATGTCAGCAATGTCCTTTATTAGAGATGTGTCAGTCAGGTAAGGACCGGATGAAAAAAATATAAGTTAAAAAAATGCAACAGCCGAAAATTTAAGGCTGTTGCATTTTTTAGTTTAATCCTGCTCTTTTTCTGAGTCACTTGCGCCTTCAGACTCATTATTGTCTTGATCATTATCATTATCGTCATTGTCATTGTCATCAGTTTCCGGCTGACTTTGACTGCTTGACGAACTGGCACTTGTAGAAGAACTTTCAGTACTTGAGCTGGCAGATGAAGATTCTGTCGTATCTTTACTTTCACTTGCTGAACTTGTTGTTGAAGTACTGCTCCGGCTGTAATTATAAGTAGAAGAGGCAGGTGCATCGTAATGCCCCCTAATGTATAACTCATTACCGACCCGGATCAGATCATTCGGCATCGTCCAGTCTTCATTGTCTACTGAAGCAGAAATGAATTGCATCATTTCACGATAGACATCAGAAGCAACATTGGAAGAAAGACTAGTTACTGGCGTCAGCTTCTTATTATAGCCAGTCCAGACGGCCATGGAATAATGCTTGGTATAACCCGCAAAACTGATATCAGGTGACGGTGATGAAACATTTGTCCCGATTTTTGCTAATTCTTCTTCAGTATAATTAGAAGTTCCGGTTTTACCTGCCTGATACAAGCCCTGAATGGCTGCATTGGTTCCTGTACCATCTGGATCGGTGATCACACCTTTTAAGATGTCAGTGATCATGTAAGCCGTGTATTCTTCCATTGCCTTTGTTCCTTTGGATTTAAAGGCTTCTGTTTCTTCTGAACCATCCTGATAAACAATTTTATTGACATAGTGTGGTTTATAATAGGTTCCGCCGTTGGCAAAAGCAGCATAGGCAGCAGCCATCTTTTCACTAGAAATTCCGTACTTCGTACCTTCGTTACTTTCAGTATTACTTGAAATAGCATTGGACTGTGAAATTTCTTTGTATTGGATCCCTAATTTTGCTAAAAATTTGCTCACATTTTCAGCTTCGACTTCGGCAAATGTTTTCACTGCTGGCACATTTCGGGAAAGTACTAGAGCCCGCCGCAAGGTCATACTTCCCATAAAGCGATTGTCCCAGTTATTAACAGCTATTGAAGTACCTGTATAATTATAAGGTTCATCTACTATCGTTTTACCAGCAGAGTATTTTAAATACTCGAATGCCGGACCATAATCGGTGATCGGTTTTACAGTTGAGCCAAAATCACGACTGGTGTTGACAGCTAAGTTATTGCCAAGAATGGTTCCTTCCTTTATTTTACGTCCTCCAATTTGAGCGACAACCTTACCAGTACCCGCTTCAACTAGGGTACTTGCAACTTGCATTTTATTATCTGGATAATCAACGTACTTATCACTATTGACAATTTCATAGAGATGCTTTTGGGCATCGATGTCTAAATTAGTGTAAATATTTAAACCATCACGGTAAACGTCCTTTCCTGTAGCATCTTTAACTTCATTAATGACTTCTTTAATATAATTATCATAATATTTCCAGTCGTTATTTTCTTGTTTTAGACTTTTAAGCCCGTCATCGACTGGAGTAGCAACAGCTTTGTCATATTCAGCCTGACTGATCTTTTTATTATCCAGCATGGTATAAAGAACGGTGTCGCGCCTATTTTGAGCTTTTTCCGGGTGGTTGTAAGGATCATACTCATTAGGAGCATTAGGCATTCCTGCTAACAGGGCAGTCTGGGCCAATGAAATTTTATCTAATGATTTACCAAAAAAAGCTTGCGAAGCAGTTTCCATACCATAAAGACCATTTGACATATAGACTTTGTTAATATAATAAGTCAAAATTTCTTGTTTTGATTTTTCTTTTTCCAGTTGAACGGCTAATTTTGCTTCTTGAGCTTTGCGTTTTAAGGTTTGATCTTGGGCTTTGGTCGAATAATAAGATAGCTTGATCAGCTGTTGGGTCAAAGTACTGCCGCCTTGCTTTCCGCCATCTCTGATATTAGAAAGGGCAGATCCGGCAATTCTGATTGGATCAACTCCAATATGTTTATAAAAACGACGATCTTCCACTGAAACTAAAGCATCATTTAGCTGCTGCGGAATTTCAGTTGGAGTAATCTTTTCTCTTCTTTCTGCCCCGATGTCTAAAAAGACCTTGCCATTTGAAGCATAGACTTTTGAAGACATGGTTGCATCGAGCTGTTCATCTGTCAACTTAGGAGCATCTTTGATGTAATACATGAAAAGACCCGCTCCTGCAATAAGGCCAATACAAAGGAATAGAAAAATACCTAAAAGGATTTTTAAAAATATAGAACGAAAACCCTGCTTTTTTTTCTTTTTATTTTTTTGTTGCCGTTTTTGGACGCGTGAATCGGACTGATTTGCCATCTTCTTGTTACTCCTTTGTCTGTAAATATGTATTCACTGCCGTAAGGTAAGGAATGCGTGGTGCAACTTTAGGTGTGATCTCGATTGCACACTTTTCAATTACTTTAAGTGGTAATGAAGCTCTGTTGTTTTTTTTCTGTTGTTTCCAGTAAAAAATAAGTTGTTCTCCATCTAAGAAAAAGCAGCGTTTTAAGGTTGAAAACCATAATAACACAAAACACAGCCCTTTTTGTTGTAAACATTCTTCCATATGCTTAATTTGATGATCATGAAAGTTTTTAAAGGGGAAGGACGTTTTATTCTTGGTTTCCTTAGCCTCAAAATCTAAGTAATGTCCCTGATAGACACCATTGTAGTCAGTGGTGGAAGCTTCCTTGAAATAAGCTTCTTTAATAACGGCTGCACTGCGTCTAGGATAGTCTACTTTTACAATTTGAATAGGGATCGGTTTTTTATGGACAACTGCAAGACCATGGGTTAAATAATATTGATTGCTTTGATTAATTGCTTCTTCAAAACGCATACCACGATTTGCAAAATTTATTTCTTTTTTATTTATTTGCTTTTTTGGGGGTAAACCGTCATCATAGTGATTAGGATGGCCGTTAGGATATTTAAAAACCATAAATGTCACACTCCTATGCCTCATTATAGCAAAAACATAAAAAGAAAGAAAAGGAAATCTCATGCAAATGATACAAACAATGGTTATAACAGGTTATCGAAACTTTGAACTGGGCGTTTTTAAAGAAGAGGATGCTAAAGTTAAGGTTATTAAGAAAGTTATAAAAGATACTTTAGTACAGTATTTAGATGCTGGTTTACAATGGGTTTTATTAGCCGGTAATCTAGGTGTAGAACTTTGGAGCGCACAAATAATTGATGAATTAAAAAAAACTTATCCCGTTTTAAAATTAGCGCTGATCTATCCCTACTATTCTTTTGGCAAACAATGGAATGAAAAAAATCAGGCTTTACTGCAAAGTATCGAAAACCAGGCAGATTATGTCGATGCAGTTAGCCATCATGAATACCAGAATCCGGGACAATTAAAAAGTCATACACATTTTTTATTGACACATAGCCAGGCAACAGTTATTTTATATGATGAAGAATTTTCCGTTAAGAGTAAATTTTTCATG
>DATGVB010000019.1:0-4336 GCA_035300805.1 Tetragenococcus sp.
AGTTTTATTATTTGCTTCTACTTTATAGTTTGCTTCGCCGATATGACGTTTGATCGATGAAACTGTATCAGGATTAGTTACTGCTTGACGCTTAGCAACTTCACCTACTTGAATTTCCCCGTTTTTAAAAGATACGACAGATGGAGTCGTACGATTACCTTCTGGATTTGTAATAATTTTTGCTTCGCCGCCTTCTAAAACTGCAACGGCAGAGTTTGTGGTACCTAAGTCAATTCCAATTATTTTTGCCATAATAAAAACATTCTCCCTTTTTTAAAAATTTCAAATTAAAGATTTATTGTGCAACAACGACCATGCTAGCACGTAATACACGGTCATGTAAAGCATAACCCTTTTGCAAGACGCTTACGATCGTATCTGCAGGATGCTTATCATCTGCAGGTACAGTTTGTACTGCCTGATGAACATTTGGATCAAAGACTTCATTTTCAGCTGGAATTTCTTCAATTCCTTCTTCTTTCAATGCATGAAGCAAACTTTCCAAGACCATTTGAACGCCCTTTTTTAGTCCTTCATTTTGATCATTATCTACTTCTGTTGCCATGGCCCGTTCTAAATTATCAATTGCCGGAAGTAAATTCTTAGCTAAATCTTGCGAACGATATTTTTGCAGATTTTGCCGTTCTGTGCGAAAACGATTATTCATATTCACAATTTCAGCAGCAGCACGTAGATACTTATCTTCCGTCTCGTCTAGTTTTTGCTGCAGTTCTTCTGTTTCAGAAAGAGGCTGAATTTTTTCTGCTTCAGTTGGCTCAACCTCATCCGTTTGTTCAGAAATTTTTTCATCCACTTCTTCTGCATTATTTTCTTTTTTAGACAATCATCTAACATCCCTTCTAAAATAAAATTCAGTTATCCGAACGAATCCAATGAACGATAATAATCAACCAATGTTTGTGACAGCTCATCTCGAAAAGTATCAAGCACACTCAAGAGTTTTGAGTAAGGCATATTCGCCGGTCCTAATAAAGCCAGCGTTCCATTGCCATGTCCCGGGATTTCATAATTTGCCTGAATCAGACTCATATCATTTAACAAATCATTGCCCAGCTCATTACCGATCCGGATCTCGAAAGGTTCATTTTTTTCACTTAACAGCTCATTTAAATCTTTTTCATTTTTCATAAACAAATACATGGCCTTAAAGTGATCCATATCTTTCAATGGTTTGAAATTCAACAGATTCATCTGACCGCCGACAAAAATCTTTTCTTCAAAGCTATCTCCTAACATCGTATTAAATAAATCGAGTATCCCTTCTGTTGTCTGGAAATACTTGTGTAAAATCATCGGTATCTCTGTCCGCAATCTTTGATAAACAGTCAGTAACGGTTGACCGATCAATTTGTCATTAATAATCCGGACGATTTTTTCAATGTCCTGACTGTCAATATTCTTAGGTACAGTAGAAACTTGACTTTCCACATTCCCTTTATCAGTGACAATGATCGCAATGATCTGACGATTATTCAATGGTACGATTTTAAAGCCAGTCAGTTTACGATTTTTGACATCCGGTCCAATCGACAAAGCCATATAACTTGTCAGCTGTGATAGTATTTGTGCGGACTGTTCAATAATATCGTTGATTTCATAAAAATCTTTGCTTAAAGACTGACGAATCACTTCTTTAGCATGACGATCAACAACTTCAGGAACCAATAAATGATCCACATAATAACGATAGCCATTTAAAGAAGGAATTCTTCCTGAAGAGGAATGAGTTTTTAGTAACAAACCCTCATCTTCTAATAACTTCATGTCATTACGAATTGTTGCAGAACTTGCTGCAATTCCTTCTTCTCTCAAAGTTTTTGATCCTACCGGCTGACCACTAGTAGTATAGTTACGGATGATCAGATGTAAAATGTCTTTTTGTCTTTGCGTCAACAATTTTATCACCCTCTGATTAGCACTCTTTTGTTTTAAGTGCTAATACGATTCTAAATATACCATAAATCTCATAGATGTCAAGCCAAAACGTTCAAAAATTAGCACTCTATTGTTAAGAGTGCTAACAGACAGTAATTTATCTTTTTCAGATTTGTGTTACTATATTAAAGAAAATAATTTTTAGCCTAGAGGAGTTTATATGAACAATTTAAATCAGGCAACTTCTTGTTACATTCACATCCCCTTTTGTGAACACATCTGCTACTATTGTGACTTCAATAAGGTTTTTCTAAAAGGCCAGCCTGTGGATGAATACATCCAGGCGCTACTTAAAGAAATGCGTCTCAGTCTAGCGAAATGGCCGATGGAAAAATGCTCCACTCTTTATATTGGTGGTGGAACTCCGACTGCTTTATCAGCAAAGCAACTGGATCAGTTACTTAGCGGAATCGCTCAGATCTTTCCAATTGATTCCTCAAGTGAATATACAATTGAAGCAAATCCAGGCGATTTAACGCAAGAAAAATTAAGTGTCATCAAAAATGCGCAGATTAATCGAATTTCAATGGGAGTGCAATCTTTTAATGATCGTTTACTAAAAAAGATCGGCCGCAAGCATACAGCTGCAGACGTCTACCAAAGTCTCAAGCTATTAGAAAAAAATCAGATTGGCAACCTTTCGATTGATTTGATTTATGCTTTGCCTAATCAAACAATGGCCGATTTTAAAGATAGCTTACAACAGGCTCTCTCTTTTGACTTACCGCACTATGCTCTTTATTCTCTGATATTAGAAAATCAGACGATTTTTATGAATCGTGCACGTCGGGGACATCTGACTTTCCCCGAACAGGAAGAAGAAGCGGCTATGTATCAATTAGCAATAGAAATGATGGAAAAAACAGGCCATTTACAATATGAGATCAGCAATTTCGCCAAAAAAGGATTTGAATCCCAACATAATCTGGTTTATTGGAACAATCAGCATTACTATGGTTTTGGAGCTGGAGCTAGTGGCTACCTACAAGAAAAAAGATACATCAACTACGGACCGATCCAGCATTATCTGAAACCCTTAAGAAAAAACCAGCTGCCTATCCGAACAAGCGAAACTTTATCGGTAAAAAATCAGATGGAAGAAGAAATGTTTCTCGGTTTACGCAAAAAAGATGGCATTTCACTTTCTTGCTTCAAAGAAAAATTTGCTCAAGAGATAGACGACATCTATGGTAATGTTATTGAATCCTTGATAAAGCAGGAATTGCTGAAAAAGACTGGAGATCAGCTTAGTCTAACACAAAAAGGATTATTTTTAGGCAATGAAGTCTTTGAAAAATTTTTAATTGATGATTGTAAAAGAAGTTGACTGATAAGCCAGCATCTTTTTCTTTTGTCAAAAAGTAATGAATCAAAATTAAATTAAAAGATTATATTTGAAAAAAAATTAATTTTGGAAGAAAATAGTAATTAGTATTGGGGGAATTTAAATGCTGGAAAAAGAAATCTATGATCAATTATTTAAACAGTCTTTTTCAAAAAAAACAGAAGTCACTTATTGGAACGACAAGGTAGAAACTTATGGACAACCACAGGGAGAACCGGTATTTAAAATTAAATTTAATAAAAAAATTCCGGTCAACGATATTCTCCATAATGCTTCTATTGCGTTAGGTGAAGCTTACATGAATAAGGACCTGGAAATTGAAGGAAGTATCCAGGAACTGATTTATGATGTCTATAATCAGGCGGAGGGTTTTTTACGTAATGATAAGTTCAGAAAGTGGTTGCCCAAAGCCGAAAAGCATACCAAAAACCAGTCTCGTTCAGATATCCATCAACACTATGATTTAGGCAATGATTTTTATCAGCTTTGGCTGGATAACAGTCTGACCTATTCTTGTGCTTATTTTAAAAATCCTGATGATTCGCTTGAACAAGCACAGATCAATAAAGTACATCATATTTTAGAAAAACTATTTATCAAAAAAGGCGAGACTTTACTTGATATCGGTTGTGGCTGGGGAACTCTGATTTTTATCGCAGCCAAAGAATATCATGTGAAAGCCACCGGCATCACTTTAAGTCAAGAACAGTACGATCATATAAAGACTCGAATTAAAGCAGAAAAACTTGAAGGTCAGGTTACCGTCCAGTTGATGGATTATCGGGATATCAAAGACCAATATGATCATATTACAAGTGTAGGCATGTTTGAGCATGTCGGGCCAGAAAATTTAGGTGAATACTTCAAGGTCATAAAGAACGCTCTAAAGAGTAGCGGGACTGCTTTGATTCATGGTATCAGCCGGCAGCAAGGCGGAGCACGCAATGGCTGGATCAATAAGTATATTTTCCCCGGAGGTTATATCCCGGGTCTGACCGAATTAATTGAACATATAACTAGTAATGATCTGCAGTT
>DATGVB010000020.1:0-5399 GCA_035300805.1 Tetragenococcus sp.
ATCTGCCTTAAATTCAGCCATTTTCTGAATACCGCTGACAATTTTATCAATCGGCGGATCTGGAATGATATCGGTGAATAAAGTTGTTTCACATTGATCAAGATAGGCAATAATTTTATCATCCGTCCCGTTTTCTTTTAGAAAAGGGTCTGTTACGATAAAAACACGACGGTCTTTCAGGCTTTTCAGCTGTTCTAATGCATCATCTCCGATCCACAATTTAGTTTTAAAATCAATGATTTCCATATTTATTACACTCCTCCTTATTTTTGTTAAAAATCAAAAAAAGGCGCTTTAAACAAACCTGAACCGGTTTATCTAAAGCACCTTTGCTTTTTATGTATACGCCTTTGTACACTTGACTTTTACAATTTCAAATGTACAACGTTTTTGTATCAAAGTCAACGACAATTAAACATTTTATCGAACGAACTTTGATTTTTTTATTAAAATCAAAAGGAAGAAAGCCATACATCAATGTACTTGTTCACTCTTTCACCGTTGAAAGACCAGCCCGTTTTTCCTTCTAATGCACGTCTTTGTGCCAGAATTTCTCAATGTTTGGTTTGTGGGCTGGATTTTCACATAGTACATGAAAGAAGCATCCTGCTCTACCTCGAAACAGCACGTTCATAAACAAGGACTCGAAAAGACCTGACTGAAGGAAATAAATTCCTATCACAGTGGCGGGACCGTGTCAGATTTTCACTGACTTCCATCCGAAACCTCATAAACTTCACATTGATTAAATATAAACTAACACAAAATTACTTTTTTGACAACTGTTTACACTGATAAATCTATAAACCCTTTTCTTTGATTTTATGAAAAACCTGTTCTCCGCGTTCATAGTAGACATCCGACACATCGGCACGAACATTCAAGTAGCGCCCTAAAGCATAAAAATAATCGGATAGACGATTAACGAATTTTACTACATCTTCATTTAGCGGTGCTGTCGTATTCAGACGTACGATCGAGCGTTCTGCCCGGCGGGTAATCGTACGTGCAACTTGCATCATACTGGCCCCTTTACTTCCTCCTGGCAGAATAAATCGATCAATATCCGGTGACTTATCGGTATATTCATCAATTTTTAATTCCAGCCAAGTAACAGCTTCTGTTTTTAATTTAATGGGACGTTTGGCTTCTTGTGGAGTTGACAGATCTGTTCCCACATCAAATAAAAAATTTTGCAGCTGCATTAATTCAGTCCGAATATCCTGATAGTCACTATCCAGCATACTAATAGCAAAACCAAGCCAGGAGTTCAGTTCATCGATATTGCCATAGCTTTCTACCCGATCGGAGTCTTTGGCCACTGCATAGCCGCCGACTAATTTCGTCATTCCCTTATCTCCTGTTTTAGTGTATATTCTCATCTTGTTCCTCCTCCAAATATTTACTTAGTTCTTTGATCCCCTGATCATTTAGCGCCGATATCACAAAAATCCTTTGTGCTCCTGCTGCTTTTAACTGCTCGGCGATCCGATCAATAATCGCCTGATTTTGTGCCAGATCAGACTTTGTGATGATACCAATAATTTTTTTAGGAAAAATCGAGCCAAATCCCGGAGAAAAAACTTGCTCCTGCTCAGTTACGCTCTGGACCAGCCCAATGATTCTGGCATCTGCTGCGGTAACTGTCAGTGCACTATAATAGCTGCGATGCAAAATAAATTCGCCGGGCGTATCGATCATTTCGGGATAGAAAGAAACTGCCTGTGTTTTATTATATTTAATTTCTTCTCCACGCAAGGCTTGGCACAAAGTCGTCTTGCCACAGCCAATTGCCCCCATAAAAATAATTTTTTTAATGATAGTTCGCCTCACTGTCAATTTAAAATAAAAAAACCTAAAGAAAGAGAATCTCTCCCTCCTTAGGCTTCATTGCCAGATTCATACCTCTTTGTATGAATGAAATATACTTTATTTTCTTGCTTTAAAGTATCATTTATAACTGAGAAAGTCAACTAGCAAAAAATCAGCTATGTAATTTTTGCTTGAATTATCCTTGTTTTTTGATAACGCTTGCTTTATACTGGTTTTACAAATATTTGTAAATGAGCAATGGAGCTTACCGACAAAAATTATTCAATGGTGAATAATATCATACTATTATTATGGGAAGGATGAACACTGTTGAAAAAAACTGTCGTATTATGGAGTGCCGTGTGCTCTCTTTTTTTGCTGAGCGCTTGTGATACCAGTCAAAATGAGACTGCTTCACAAGAATCTACAGAACAAACAACTGTCACATCACAAGAAAATAAAGATATTCTAGCCACTGGAAACTGGTATAAAACAAATAGAGAGGCTCTAGACCAGTTAATTTTAGCTAATGGGAAAAAGAGCAGTTCCTATGATGCAAAAAATAAACCTTATGCTATCTTTGATTGGGACAACACAAGTATTATAAATGACGTAGGTGAAGCCGTGCTCAATTACCAGATTGAAAATCTGCGCTTTAAAATGGCTCCTGCTGAATTCTATAACGCATTAAAAACCGATATCCCTGACGAAGATTTTTCAGATGACTGGAAAAACCAGACCGGAGAAACAGTCAACATCGAAAAAGTAGCTACCGACATTCAAAATAGTTACGAGTTTCTGTATGATCATTATAAAGAATTTGATGGCGACCAGTCTTTGGATACCGTGAAGAAAACAGACGAATATAAAGAATTTTCAACGAAATTACGCTATTTATATGACGCAATCGGAGACACTTTCAGCCCGGATATCAGTTATCCCTGGGTCACTTATCTGTTTTCCGGCATGACCTCAGAAGAAGTCCAAAAATTATCGACTGAAGCAATTGATAAAGCTTCCAAACAAGAGCTAAATGATACAACTTGGACAAGTCCAAAAGATATGGATTCTGAAGCCGGACAGATAAAAATCACTTTTCATAATGGGATTCGCTTAGTTCCTGAAATGCAGGATTTATATACTAAATTACAGAATAACGGAATCGATGTTTATGTGGTTTCAGCCTCCTTTATTGATGTAATTATCCCCTTTGCGACAAATGATAAATATAAGTATAAAATACCAGAAGAAAATGTTTATGCGATGGAATTAGAAAAGAAAGACAACATTATACAAGCTAAATATAACGATGACTATTTTCAAACACAAGGTACAGGAAAAACAAAAACAATCAAAAAGTTTATCGCTTCAGAACATAATGACCAAGATCCAATACTAGTAGCCGGTGATAGTAGCGGCGATGTTGCTATGCTAAGTGATTTTGATAATCTGCAATTAGGTTTAATATTTAACCGGGTAAAAGATGGGGAAATTGGCGAACTAAGCAAAAAGGCTACAGAAAATACCGACAAAAGTGGTAAAGGTTATTACTTACAAGGACGAGACGAAAATAAAGGGCAGTTGATTAATAAACAAGAAACTATTTTATTTGGTGAAAAAGAAGCTGCCTTGCTGATTGGTCAATAAAGATTGTCTTTACAGTTTACTTTTTGTCTAGATGATAATAGGGGGATGTGATCACATCCCCCTATTTTTTAGTGCTTAACTCTTCAACGCTTTTTCTGCTGTGGTATATTCACGCTTTTGTTTTAGAGCCGTTTCTTCTAGGGTCAACTTGCCTTGCCAGGTAGTCAGGCCGCTTCGTAAAGCCTTATTATCGATCAAAGCCTTTTTGGCACCCTTATCGGCGATTTCAAGAGCATAAGGGAAAGTCGCATTGCACAGCATTCCCGTTGCCGTTTTACTGAAGGCAGAAGGAATATTATCCACACAATAATGTAATACGCCATTCACATAGTAAATCGGATCATCATGAGTAGTGGCATGACAGCTTTCAATAGCGCCTGCTTCATCGCACGCAATATCAATAATCATGGCTCCTTTTTTCATCAATTTCAACATGTTTTTAGTCACCAGATGATCTGTACGTGTTTTAGGCCAGAGTACGCAGTTCATTAGGACATCTGTTCTTTTTAGACACATCTCAATATTTGCTGGTGTTGAATGAAGTAATTCGACATTTGCAGCTAACTTCTGTCTGGCTGCTTCCAAACGTTTAGTTCCCCGATTAAGGATGGTGACTTTATTGCCAAATTGGGTGGCCATTTCAGCAGCTCCCATGCCGACATTACCTGCACCAATAATGGTGATGTCTGGTGTTCTGACTCCGGTCACTCGGTTTAAAAGCAATCCTTGACCCCCGTTGATTTTTTGCGAAAAATGTAAGGCAGCCAGAAATCCGCCTTTACCTGCTATTTCGCTCATCGGTTTTAATAAGGGAAATCTGCCCGCTTCATCCTTTATATCTTCATAAGCGATAGCGGTCGTTTGAGACTGTAATAAGGCAGCTGTTTCTTCGGGATAAGCATTTGAATGTAAATAGGTAAATACGATCAGATCCGGCCGCAAAAATGAAAACTCAGCTGGCAAAATTTCTTTTACCTTATAAATCATTTGGGATTTTTCATATAAATCTTTAGTGGCATCAACGATTTTTGCTCCTGCTTGCTGATATTGTTCATTGGAAAAGCCACTTCCCTGACCCGCATTTTTTTCAACTAAAACTTGATGCCGATGCTCCACTAACTCTTCAACTAAACTTGGTGTACAAGCCACACGATATTCTGCTTTTTTCTTTTCTTTCGGTATTCCGATGATCATTGTACCATCGCTTCCTTTCATTTTACTGATGTATCCGGATATAATTTTACTATCATCCTAGTGCTTTTTTTGTCTTACTGTCAAAATCTCGTTTTTATTTTTCTATCTTAAAATGCTATAATCGTTTTATTCAAAAAAGAGGAAGTTGTTTAATATGGAAAACTTAACTATTGTGATCAAAAAAACGGAAGAATTAAGTCCACAAGAGCTGATCTCCATCATGCAAGAACGAGTAAAAGTCTTTGTGGTTGAACAGAACTGTCCTTATCAGGAAATTGACCAGAAAGATGAAAATGCCATTCATATTTGTCTTAAAAAAAATGGCGCCTTGTTGGCTTATAGTCGAATCATTCCTCACGATGATCAGTGCCACATCAGTTTAGGTCGCGTGCTGGTGGTAAAAAAATACCGCAGACATGCTCTAGGCAGAAAGCTTTTAACAACAAGTCTACAAGAAATTAAAAAAAGATATCCTGATCAAGCCATCAAGATCCAGGCACAAAGCTATCTGGAAAAATTTTATGCTTCATTTGGATTTGAGGCCGTATCGGCAGTTTATTTAGAAGATAACATTCCGCATATTGATATGCTCTTAAAAGTAAACTAGTTTTGCGGTTACTACTCTGGTGAAGTAGTGCCATAAATCGATTTGCGGTTACTACTTCGCTAAAGTAATAGCCATAAATCAGTTTGCGGTTACTACTTTGCTAAAGTAATAGCCATAAATCAGTTTGCGGTTACTACTT
>DATGVB010000021.1:0-4338 GCA_035300805.1 Tetragenococcus sp.
TCGATCCTTCTGCCAATCCCTACATGGCCTTAGCTGCTTTACTTGCAGCTGGTTTAGATGGGATCAAAAAAGAATTGACCCCGCCGCCAGCTGTTGACCGTAATATCTACGTGATGACCGAAAATGAACGGAGAAAAGCTCAGATTTTTGATTTACCTTCGACTCTCCATAACGCCACCAAAGCATTAAGAGAAGATCAAGTCATTGTTGATGCTTTAGGCAATCATATTTATGAAAGCTTTATTGAAGCTAAACAAATGGAGTGGGCTGCCTTTAGACAGACTGTTTCTGATTGGGAAAGAGACCAATATCTGGAATTATATTAATTGACTTTTTTTTCTAAAAAAGTTAAAATTCTGCTTGGGCACTCTAGAAATTTTTGCAGTGTTTATCATTAAAAATAATGCTCCCTATTCATTTTTGAATAGGGAGTTTTTACATTTTCCCCTGAAAAAAGAAGAGGAGTGTTTATTATGACAAAATATATTTTTGTAACGGGCGGCGTGGTATCATCTATCGGTAAAGGGATCGTGGCAGCTTCTTTAGGACGTTTGTTAAAAAATCGTGGGCTAAAAGTGACGATTCAAAAATTCGACCCTTATATCAATGTGGATCCAGGTACGATGAGTCCCTATCAACATGGAGAAGTTTTTGTCACTGATGATGGGGCTGAAACTGATTTAGATTTAGGTCATTATGAACGCTTCATCGATATTAATTTGAATCAATATTCGAATGTGACAACCGGGAAGATATACTCTGAAGTCATCCGTAAAGAAAGGAAAGGGGAATATTTAGGAGCGACTGTTCAGGTCATTCCTCATATCACCGATGAGATCAAAGAAAAAATCATGCGAGCTGCTAAAATGACAGATGCGGATATTATTATTACTGAAGTGGGTGGAACAGTAGGGGATATCGAATCACTACCTTTTCTGGAAGCTTTGCGTCAGATGAAAGCAGAGGTTGGTTCTGACAACGTTTTATATATTCATACAACTTTGATCCCGTATTTAAGAGCCGCTGGAGAGATGAAGACGAAGCCGACGCAACATAGTGTCAAGGAACTACGAGGCTTAGGAATCCAACCTAATATTTTAGTCGTTCGTACAGAACAGCCGATTTCACAAGATATGCGTGATAAGATCGCCCAATTTTGTGATGTAGCCACTGAAGCAGTGATTGAATCACTCGATGTCGATACTCTTTATTCAATTCCGGTAAACTTGCAAAAACAAGGAATGGATCAAATTGTCTTAGACCATTTGAAATTATCAGCCCCCAAAGCCAATATGACTGAGTGGCAAGCCTTGATCGACCGTGTTCTGCATTTGAAAAAAACAGTTCGGATCGCTTTAGTAGGTAAGTATGTCGAATTACCCGATGCCTATCTTTCAGTTGTTGAAGCCTTGAAACATGCTGGTTTTTATTATGATTCAGATATTCAAATTGATTGGATCAATTCTGCTGAACTTAGTGGTAACGATCTTATAGAAAAATTACAGGCAGTCGATGGCATCCTGGTTCCTGGCGGTTTCGGTGATCGTGGTATCGAGGGGAAAATTGAAGCTATCCGCTTTGCCCGGGAAAATAATATTCCTTTTTTGGGGATTTGTTTAGGAATGCAGCTGGCTTGTGTAGAATTTGCTCGTAACGTTTTGGGCTTATCTCAAGCCGATTCTACTGAAAGAAACTCTAAGACGCCAGATAATATTATTGATTTAATGGCTGATCAGGCAGACGTGGAAAATTTGGGTGGAACGCTGCGCCTGGGTCTGTATCCATGTAAACTGAAAAACGGGACAAAAACAGCTAAAGCCTACGCTGATCAGGATGTCATTTATGAACGACATCGTCATCGCTATGAATTTAACAATGCTTATCGCCATGCTTTTGAAACACATGGTATGGTATTTTCAGGCATTTCACCTGATGATCGTCTAGTAGAAATTGTTGAATTGCCTAGTAATAAGTTTTTTGTTGGCTGTCAGTTTCATCCAGAGTTGATTTCTCGGCCGAATCGTCCGCAAAAACTCATTCAAGCTTTTATAGAAGCTTCCTTAGAAAATAGGGCGGACAAATAAAAAACATTAATCAGGCAGTCAAAGCTTTTTCTGAAAATTTACATCAATTATTGCTGTTATTCCGGTGACTTGATGAAAAGTCGGCTAAATTTTGTTCATTTAGTAGAATAATTACTTATAATTTGCTAAAATATAGATGTTGGTTAAGCTTGGCTTAACAAAATAAAAAGCTTATTTAAAACTTAGGAGGAAACGATTATGCCATTAGTATCAGGTACTGAAGTCTTCAAGGCAGCACGTAAAGGTGGATACGCAGTCGGTGCATTCAATACAAATAACTTAGAATGGACCCAAGCAATTTTACGCGCAGCACAAGAGAAAAACGCTCCAATTTTGATCCAAACTTCTATGGGTGCAGCAAAATATATGGGTGGTTATAAATTAGTTGTTGATATGGTTAATGATTTAATTGAATCAATGAACATCACTGTCCCAGTTGTTCTTCATTTAGACCATGGTGAATATGAACATGCCTTAGAATGTATCGAAGCTGGCTATACTTCTGTTATGTTCGATGGTTCTGCTTTGCCTTTTGAAGAAAATTTGGCAAAAACCAAAGAAGTTGTTGCTAAAGCTCATGCAAAAGGAATTTCAGTGGAATGTGAAGTCGGTACGATCGGCGGAGAAGAAGACGGTGTGATCGGCAGCGGGGAATTGGCTGACATTGATGAATGTGTTCAAATGGTCAATACTGGGATTGATTTCCTGGCTTGCGGAATTGGCAATATTCACGGTGTTTATCCGGCAAACTGGCAAGGTTTGGCTTTCGATCATTTGAAAGAAATTACCGATGCTGTAGGTGAAGATGTACCATTAGTATTACACGGAGGTTCTGGAATTCCTCAAGATCAAATTGAAAAAGCAATCTCAATGGGAGTTTCAAAAGTAAACGTAAATACTGAATTCCAAATCGTATTTGCCAAAGCAACACGTCAATATATCGAAGAAGGTAAAGACCAAGCAGGCAAAGGTTTTGATCCTCGTAAATTATTAAAACCAGGGGTAGAAGCAGTAGTTGCCGAAGCTCAAAACCATATTGACTGGTTTGGATCAGCAGATAAAGCCTAATCAATACTTTTTCTCACGAATCTTTTTTAATGGTTCGTGAGATTTTTTTTGCAGAAAATCCTTTCTTCTATCTTTACATCTCTTCTTTTGGTTTAAGCAATGTGCTATAATGAATTATTATGTGTAATAAAAAATTTTAATAGGTGAAATTTAATGAAAAAATTTGTCATTCATGGGAACCGGCCCTTATCCGGTGAAGTTACTGTCAGCGGTGCAAAAAATAGTGCCGTAGCTCTGATTCCAGCAGCGATCCTAGCTGATTCTCCAGTCATTTTGGAAGGTGTCCCGGATATTCAAGACGTCCACTCACTCATCGAAATTCTTGAAATTATGGGTGCGAAAATAACATTTGCCAACAACCAACTCGAAATCGATCCTACTCATATCGTCTCAATCCCAATGCCTAATGGAAAAATTAATAGTTTACGAGCTTCTTATTATTTTATGGGAGCTTTATTGGGCAAATTTGGTGAAGGAGTAGTCGGCTTGCCAGGAGGCTGTTATTTAGGACCTCGTCCCATTAATCTACATATTAAAGGTTTTGAAAGCCTAGGTGCTCAAGTGACCAATGAACATGGTGCGATTTATCTGCGTACCACTAAAGAAGGTCTACACGGCGAGCGGATCTTTTTAGATATGGTCTCAATTGGTGCAACCATCAATGTTATGCTGGCAGCTGTTAAGGCCAATGGTCGTACGATCATTGAAAATGCTGCTCGTGAGCCAGAAATTATTGATGTGGCTACGTTACTTAACAATATGGGAGCTAACATTCGTGGAGCAGGAACCAATGAGATCCGCATCGAAGGGGTAAAACAATTACATGGCTGCCGTCATTCTATTATCCCTGATCGTATTGAAGCCGGTACTTATCTAGCTATTGCTGCAGCTTGCGGTAATGGAGTTACAATCAAAAATGTGATTTATGAACACTTAGATAGTTATATTTCTAAATTACAAGAAATCGGGGTTGAGATGGAGATTTCTGAAGATGCAATCTATATTCCAACTTCTAAAAATTTAAAAGCTGTCAATATTAAAACCTATCCTTATCCAGGCTTTGCTACTGATTTACAACAACCAATCACCCCACTTTTGTTAAAAGCAGAAGGTAGTTCACAGATTATGGACACTATCTATTCTAAACGGATCAATCATATTCCAGAATTAGTCCGTATGGGAGCCA
>DATGVB010000022.1:0-5098 GCA_035300805.1 Tetragenococcus sp.
TCGTTGATTTGAGTGCTGTAGACTGGCATGCTAACTCATTGAGCAGTTCTTTTGCTGAACTACAAACAACTTTTGGGGCTGCTTTTGGTAAAGAAGGGATGCAGTCGCTTTTTAGTGATTCCAGTAAAATTCCTCAAGTGCTCATGACAATCATTGCTTTTAGTTTATCAGATACTTTTGATACGATTGGTACTTTTATTGGCACAGGTCGTCGTACCGGTATTTTCTCCAAAGAAGATGAGGATGCACTAGAAGATAGTAAAGGCATGAATACCAAAATGGATCGTGCTTTGTTTGCCGATGCAATTGCAACTTCGATTGGAGCTGTTTTTGGGACTTCCAACACCACGACTTTTGTTGAATCTGCTGCAGGTATCGGTGCGGGTGGACGGACTGGCCTCACTTCAGTTACAGTAGCAGTTATGTTTGCCTTAAGTAGTTTCTTTTCGCCGTTAATTTCCGTTGTTCCTAACCAGGCCACGGCACCGGCATTGATTTTAGTCGGCGTGATGATGCTATCTTCTTTTAAAGATATCGATTGGACAAATATGGAAGATGCCGTTCCCGCCTTTTTTGCTTCGATTTTTATGGGACTATGTTATTCAATTTCGTATGGGATCGCAGCCGGTTTTATCTTCTACACCATTGTAAAAGTGATTAAAGGTAGAGCCAGAGAAGTATCCACTATCTTGTGGATCGTGGATCTATTATTTATTTTAAACTTTGCTATTTTAGCAGTTTTATAAAAGAAGAAGATAAATTAAAGTTACCTCTTTTTGACTTGTTTACAAGCCGAAGAGAGGTTTTTTTCATGGCTGATTACTTGTCGAATTGTTGCTGAAAAATAGTACTTTTCATGTGAATTTTCTTGAATTATCTTGAAAATAGGCTATAGTTAAAAATGAAAGAGAGGATGCGTATGAAGACTGCTTGGAGACGTAACTTAATGATTTCTTGGATAGGATGTTTTTTTACTGGAGCAAGTATGAGTTTAGTTATGCCTTTTATTCCACTGTATATTGAAAGTTTAAATGCACCAAAAGGGCAAATTGAATTATTTTCCGGACTGGCTGTTTCTGTCACGGCATTTGCCGCAGCGATTATTTCACCTATTTGGGGAAACCTTGCTGACCGTAAAGGTCGTCGTCTGATGATGATCAGAGCTGCTGGCGGGATGACGGTTGCGATGGGTTCATTGGCTTTTGTTCCTAATGTTTACTGGCTTTTAGCCATGCGTTTTTTAAATGGCTTATTATCGGGATATATTCCCAATGCCACTGCTCTGATTGCTTCTCAGGCACCCGAAGAAAAAAGTGGGGAAGCTCTGGGAACTTTAGCCACTGGTGCAGTAGCCGGTAATTTAATTGGTCCTTCAATGGGCGGCATCCTGGCTGAGATTTTTGGTATGAAAAATGTATTTATTATTACAGGAACAATTTTATTTATTACCATGTTACTGACGATATTTTTCGTAAAAGAAGATTTTCAGCCAGTAGAAAAAGCTGATATGATGCCGATGAAAGAAATTCTTCATCGTACGAAAAGTGTTGAGATTTTACTGGGTTTATTTGTAACTTCATTGATTTTACAAGTAGGTATTACCAGTATCAGCCCGATTTTGACTTTATACATTCGTGAATTAAGCCATAACACCACTAATCTTGTTTTTATCAGTGGTTTGATCGTTTCTGCTTCAGGTGTTTCAGCGGTAGTAGCTTCCCCTGCTTTGGGCAGGCTAGGCGACCGTTTGGGTAGCCATCGAGTACTGTTGATTGGTTTATTTGTATCATTGATTTGTTTTATTCCGATGGGGTTCGCCCAATCGCCATTACAATTAGGAATTTTACGTTTTTTACTAGGTTTTTCGACAGGGGCTCTGATGCCGTCGATCAATACGATCATCAGTCGTATTGCTCCTCGTGAAGGCGTCAGTCGTATTTATAGTTATAATCAAATGTTTAATAACTTCGGTCAGGTTTTAGGCCCCATGGTTGGTTCAACCGTTGCTCATGGTTTAGGTTATCGTGCAGTTTTTTGGACCACCAGCTGTTTTGTTGTTTTTAATATCTGTTTGTCCTTGGTAAATTTTCGTAAGTATTTAAAATCAGACACTATCGGTTGAAAACCCAAAAAAACCCGTTACAATAAATAATAGTAACGGGTTTTTATTTTGCAATTTATTATTTACTTTTTTTGGGATTAGGAGTACTGATTTGACCAATCAATATGACTATTACTGCAACGATGACTGAGCAAATAGTGGTGAGAACGAAATTATAGTTGGTTTTAGTTAAAGCCGAACCCAAAAAGCCAACTACTTGTCCTAAAAAAAGTGACCAAATGATTGTAACCAAGTAGCGCATGGCTACACCTTCTTTCAATACTAGCATATTCGTTAATAGTTTATCACAATTTGGCGACTTGTAAAGTCATACAGATTATTTTCATATAGGAGCGATAAGAATGAGTAATATCCAATTAACTAGTTTAACATCATATTCTTTATTACAAAGTACGATTAAAATTCCTGACTACGTTAGCTTGGCTAAGCAGCTGGGCTATCAATACTTAGGAATTACTGATCGTAACAATCTTTATGGCGCTTTGGAATTTATGCAGGCCTGTCAAAAAGAAAATATTTATCCAGTATTGGGACTTTTATTAGAATATTTTTCCGAACAGACACAAAAAGAGCATGAAATTTTTTTATTTGCCAAAAATTATCAAGGTTACCAACAATTGATCCAACTTTCTAGTAAAAAGATGCTTGATGATAAAGTTAAATTGGAAGATTTTACTTTATCTGATTTGTTTGCTGTCTTACCGCTCGAAAATGAACTGCAAGTCTTGTTCGGACAGCCAGATGCAAAAGAACGCCTGAAACAATTAAGCCAGCTTTTTAGTGGGGACCAACTTTTTTATGGTGTGAGTTATCAACAGCAGGTAAAAGAAGATTTTTCTTTGTGGCTGGAAAAAAACCAGATAAAATCTGCTGCTTATCAGCTTATTGATACTTTACAAGAAGAGGAAGCTTTTGCAGTAAAGGTTATGCAATATATCAAAAACGGAGAACAGTTGGATAATTTTCAGCAGGCTTTACAGACCGTCTCTAACGCTAAAAGTTTGACTGATCCGACGGAAGTAAAAAAATGGTATGAAACAAATTACCCGGACAGTCTCTTGCAGACAGAAAAGATTGCTCAGAGCTGTCAGTTTAAAATACCGCTACATCAGAAATTATTGCCTCATTATCCACTTGAAGAAGGGCTTTCAGCAGCAGCTTTTTTAAAAGAATTGTGTGAAACAAAGTTGTTGAAACGGATACCCTCAGCAGATGCTGTCTATCGAAAGCGACTGGATTATGAGCTGGAAGTTATCCACAGGATGGGTTTTGATGATTACTTTTTAATTGTCTGGGATGTAATGGCCTTTTTGCATGATAAAAAGATTGTAACTGGTGCGGGCAGGGGGTCGGCAGCGGGTTCTTTAACGGCTTATGTTTTAGCGATCACTGATGTGGATCCGATCAAATACGATTTATTATTCGAAAGGTTTTTAAATCCCGAGCGTAATAATATGCCCGATATTGATTTGGATATACCTGATAATAAACGCAGCGAAGTTTTGCAGTATGTCAAAGAAAAATATGGTCAGAACCACGTTGCTCAGATTGCCACTTTTGGTACGATGGCCGCCAAAATGGTCCTACGTGATAGCTGTCGTGTTTTCGGATTATCACAAAGTGAAGCAAATCGCTGGTCTAAAGCTGTTCCTAATCAGTTGAAGATCACTTTAGCTGAAGCCTACCGTACTTCTAAAGACTTACGTGAATTAACGCATTTAAATGCTCGTAATCAGCAATTATTTAAAGTAGCTAAGATATTGGAAGGTTTACCGCGCCATGTTTCAACTCATGCTGCAGGTGTTGTGATCAGTGACCAGGACCTATTGGAAATCATTCCGCTGCAAGAAGGAACAGAAGGTATCTGGCTGACCCAATTTACCATGCATGGTGTCGAAGAAACGGGTTTACTGAAAATTGATTTTTTAGGACTGCGGAATTTAGCTATAATCGCAGATACTTTAGAGGAGATCCAGCGTACCAAAAAATTCAGACTGCAACCGTCAGAGATTCCGCTAGATGATCCTTTGACCTTACAGCTTTTTCAAAGAGGGACTACCGCAGGCGTTTTTCAATTTGAATCAGCTGGTATTCGTAATGTGCTGCGCCGTTTATCACCAGAAAATATAGAAGATATCGCTGCTGTAAATGCTTTATATCGACCGGGTCCTATGCAGAATATCGATACTTTTATCAAACGCAAGCATGGTAAGGCGCCAATCGATTCCTTAGATGAGAGTTTGAATGATATTTTAGCCAATACTTATGGCGTAATGGTCTATCAAGAACAAATTATGCAAGTAGCTAATAAAATGGCGGGATTTTCTTTAGGCCAAGCCGATATATTAAGACGAGCGATCAGTAAAAAGAAAAAGTCTGTTTTAGATGAACAACGGCAGGCTTTTATTAATGGGGCTAAAGAAAATGGTCATAGTGAGCAGAAAGCTAATCAAGTTTATGATTATATCGAAAAATTTGCTGACTATGGTTTTAATCGGTCGCATGCATTTGCTTATTCTTTTGTTGCTTTTCAGATGGCTTATTTAAAAGTACACTATCCGGCACCTTTTTTTAAAGCTGTTTTACGCTCGGTTCAACATAATCCTAAAAAAATGAAAGAATATTTGAACGATGCTAAAACGGCCGGGATAAAAATTCTAAACCCATCGATCAATGAAAGCTTCTACTCCTTTTCTTTGCAGGATGAAAAGACGATTCGTTTTGGCTTAGGCGGGATCAAAGGATTACGACGTGATTTTATTTATGATGTTTTAGATGATCGGAGAGAAAAAGGTCACTATACATCCTTTGATCATTTTTTGAGTCGGATCAATCAGAAAAATAGTAAATGGCTGAAAGAAGAATACCTGCTACCTTTAATTGCCATCGGTGCTTTTGATGAGATCAACAGCAATCGTCGGCAAATCTTGAGCCAACTTGATGGCAGTATTCAAAATGTAATTTATAGCGGCTGCA
>DATGVB010000023.1:0-3583 GCA_035300805.1 Tetragenococcus sp.
TCAGGGACAGCGACCCAAGCTTCTGAACCGGGAAGCTTGCGGATATCTTCAACGGCTAAGTGATGATCGTCTCCGGTATACAAACTGCCTGCTCCTAAAATAAAAATCAAACGCGGCTGATCACTTTCACGTAATAGAGCGATTAATCTAGCAGCTAGATCTGTGTGCAGATAAGCTTTTTCAGGAGCAGTTGCAAATGCATTGATCACCACATCAAAGGCAGCTAAATCAGCCTTAGTTAAAGAAAAAGCATCTTTCACCAGTAATTGACTATTTTCTCCTAATTCGCGTGTGGCTTTATCTTTACTTCTTACGATTGCCGTTACATCAAGTCCAGCTGTGTTTGCCGCTTTAAAAATTGCTGTACCTGCCATACCAGTGGCTCCAATAATACCAACTTTCGTCATAAATGTTACCTCCTAAATGATCAATTATACTTACATTTTATAAGTAAATAATTAAAAAGACAAATGATATGTTCTCATCAATCTAGAGCTAAATGACAAAGGATTGATTGATTTTGACAAAATAAAAACACACCTGTGAGAAAAAGTAAGGTATGTTTTGCTTAGTTTCCAGTGGATTTTTCATCTACTCTTTCAATTGAGATAATTTCATTGATATCGTCAATATCTAATGTTTCAGCAAGGCGAATAATGTAAGGAAGATAGAGACTTTCCCGTTTGCCGTTTGCCAGGCGACTGAGTTTACTTTTATCGATATCTGCATCTAAAGCCAATTGTGACAAAGTCATTTGGTGCTTCTGAAGTAGTTCATGGATATGGATGACAACTTTTCTTTCTTCATAGTTTTTGGCCATTTGCTCAATTCCTCTCAAAAAAGTGTTGCTTACAAAATTAGCATAGGTTATAATGATTTTGTAAGCGTTGCTCTTAGGGGCAACAAGAGGCGAGTTGATAGCGTTTTTTTCTAATAACTGAAAGGAGTTTTGTATGAAAGTCTTGCAGGTTTTTAGTCATAATGCACTGGTTGCAAAAAATGAAGCCGGTACAATGGTTGTTTTGGTAGGAAAGGGGATCGGGTTTAATCGGCACAAAGGGGATCGAGTGAGTGAAAAGATTGCTTCACAGATCTTTATTGAGCAAAAGATGAGAGCATGATCGTGAAATTATTTAACTTATTGATTGAGAAGTAGCGGTAATATTCTATTATAAAAAATATTGTTTTACCCCAGTTTCATTTTGAAACTAGGGCTTTTTTATTGTGGAGAAATTTCCAAAAAGATTTTTTGTAAACGTTGACATCTAGTCTAAAGTGTTTTATGCTATATATATGTACGGACAACTAATAGGAAAAGAGCGATTTCATGAAAACAAAATACGAACAACTTGCAGACAAGTTAAGGGAAGATATTTTTCAGGGAATCTATCAGAAGGGAGAGATGATTCCTTCTGAAAATAAGCTCCAAAAAGAAACGAAATTTAGTCGCTATACAGTCAGACAAGCGATTGCTGTATTAGCAGATGAAGGCTTATTGGTGACAGAACGCGGCTCAGGGACCTATGTTGCCCAAGCCTTGAATGAGAAGGGGCAAAAAACAGTTGGTGTGATCATGACTTATCTTTCTGATTACATTTTTCCTTCGATTATTCGCGGGATCGAAAAAGAATTAAGTAAAAAAGGATATTCGATTTTACTAGGAACGACCAATAATAATCATGCAAAAGAAAGAGAATGTCTGGAGCGAATGATGACTCAAAATGTAGCGGGTCTGATTGTTGAACCGACGAAAAGCAATGAATATAATCCCAATCTTTCTTATTATGCAATGTTGGACCAGAAAAATATTCCTCTTTTGATGATCAACGCCTATTATGAAGAACTGGAAGTTCCCCATATTTGTGTAGATGACAGTAAATCTGGTTATCTGGCAACAAAATATTTAATCGATCAAGGACATGAAAAGCTGTTATTAGTGAACAAATTAGATGACTTACAGGGAAAATATCGACGTAAAGGTTATTTTAAAGCCATGCAAGAAGCTGGATTGGTATTTTCTGATCAGGACATCGTTACTTATACGACAGAAACTAAGGAAAGTGCGGTTCAAATGATCGTACAAAAATTGACCAAAGCAGACAGACAATATACGGCAGTAGTAGCTTATAATGATGAGATGGCAAATTTTATTATCAATGCTTTAGACCAAAAAGGCCTCGCTATTCCTCAGAAGCTGTCGATTATTGGTAATGATGATTCTTCCATTACTAATAATAAAAAAATCGGTTTAACGACTTTGACTCATCCGAAAGAAAAAATGGGAGAACTGGCGGCTAAGCGAGCGATTGATATGATTACTGGTAAAAAGGCCGAAGATTTTTATTTCGAGCCAGAATTGATTGAAAGAGAATCTGTTTGTGAAATTAAATAATTATAAAGGAGCATTATAAATGGGAGAAAAAGAATTGATCCAAGCAGGAAGAACTTCCTTGGGGATTGAATTTGGATCTACTCGAATCAAGGCAGTTTTGATTGATGAAAAAGCCAATACACTTGCAACAGGCAATTTTGATTGGGAAAATCAGTTGTCAGATGGGATTTGGACGTATTCACTGGATTATATCTGGCGAGGTTTACAGGAATGCTTTCAGTCTTTAATGACTGATGTTAAACAAAATTATGGGATTCAATTAGAAACGATCGGCGCATTGGGTTTTTCAGCCATGATGCATGGTTATATGGCCTTTGATCATGAGGAGAACTTGTTGGTTCCTTTTCGAACATGGCGTAACTCAATAACGTCTGAAGCAGCCAGAGAATTGACAGAGTTATTTCATTATAATATTCCTGAACGCTGGAGTATTGCTCATTTGTATCAGGCGATTTTAAATCAAGAAGAGCATGTTGAAAAAGTTACTTACTTTACTACACTGGCTGGCTATATTCATTGGCGATTAACCGGTCAAAAGGTCTTAGGGATCGGCGATGCTTCCGGTATGTTTCCGATCGATATCAAGACAAAAAATTATGATCAAAGATTAGTCACTAGGTTTGATCAGCTGGTAGCTGACAAACATTTCTCCTGGCAGCTATCTGACTTATTGCCAAAAGTTTTAGTAGCTGGTGATCAGGCGGGGAAACTGACTGAAGAAGGAGCGAAACTATTAGATCCATCAGGAACATTAAAGGCCGGAATTCCTTTATGTCCTCCTGAAGGCGATGCCGGAACGGGAATGACTGCCACTAATAGTGTGAGCGAAAAAACGGGGAATGTTTCAGCGGGAACTTCAGCTTTTGCCATGATCGTTTTAGAGCATCCCTTAAAAGAAGTTTATCCGGAGATCGATATGGTCACTACTCCTAGTGGAAGCTTAGTAGGCATGGTGCACACCAACAACTGTACGTCAGATATTAATGCCTGGGTTAATTTATTTAGGGAATTTGCCGAATTGACTGGTTTAGAAATTTCTTCTGATGAGTTATTTGCTAAGCTGTTTCAGCAAGCGTTAAAAGGTGATGATGATTGTGGAGGACTCTTATCTTATGGTTATTATTCGGGTGAAAATATCACACAGTTAGCTGAAGGCAGACCATTATTTGTACGTTCACCGGAAAGTAACTT
>DATGVB010000024.1:0-2345 GCA_035300805.1 Tetragenococcus sp.
GGTCCTTTGTACTTCATGTCTGAATTGCGTAAAAGATTTATTGAAACCTTAGACATTCAGCCTGAAAATGTGATTTTCCCTGAAAATCCTCAGTTATACGTTGCCATGGGGGCTGCTTTTTCGTCTGATAAAAATGAATCAGTTACTTTGGATGAATTGTTGCAGCGCTTATTAAAAGGCAACAGTAGTCAATTGGCACCTTCTGATACTTTAACTCCCTTATTTAAAACACCAGCTGATCTGGACGAGTTTCACCGTCGCCATGATCAGGCTAAAGCTAAGACAAAACCATTAGACCAACATCATGGAGCAGCTTTTTTAGGAATTGATGCTGGCTCAACAACAACCAAAATTACCTTGATCGATGAAAACGGGGCGCTTCTCTACTCTTATTATGGCAATAATGATGGTGAACCGCTGGAAAAGACCATGGCGATATTAAAAAAAATGTACCAGATGATGCCACCCGACGTCTTTGTAGGTAAAGCTTGTGTGACCGGTTATGGTGAGCACTTGATCAAAGCTGCATTGAAGGTTGACTTAGGTGAAGTTGAAACCATGGCTCACTATAAAGCAGCTGATTTTTTCCAGCCGGGAGTCGACTTTATTTTAGACATTGGCGGTCAGGATATGAAGGCTATGACGATCAAAGATGGGGCTTTGTCTTCTATTCAGTTAAATGAAGCCTGCTCTTCGGGTTGTGGTTCATTTATCGAAACCTTTGCCAAGTCTTTAAATTATGGTATTGAAGATTTTGCCAATGCCGCATTGACTTCGCAAGCTCCGGTAGATTTAGGCTCCAGATGCACCGTGTTTATGAATTCTAAAGTGAAACAGGTACAAAAAGAAGGAGCGAGCGTAGCCGATATTTCAGCGGGTCTGTCTTATTCAGTCATTAAAAATGCTATCTATAAAGTGATCAAGGTTCGTCGGCCTGAAGAACTGGGTGAAAAGATCGTATGTCAAGGCGGGACTTTCTACAATGAAGCGGTCCTGCGTGCTTTTGAATTAGTGACTGGAAGAGAAGTTGTCCGTCCTTCTATTGCCGGTTTAATGGGAGCTTATGGGGCTGCTCTGATTGCTTTAGATAATTATGAGTTAGGCGATATAACGACTACTTTAAATAGTGAAGAGCTGGATCAGTTCCACGCCGAAAAAGAATTTACACATTGTGGTCTATGTGAAAATAATTGTATGCTGACGGTAACACTATTTTCTGATGGCCGGCAATTTATTACCGGCAATCGCTGCGAACGTGGTGCCAAAATCAAGATCAAAAAAGAAGATCGGCGCGTTAATTTATTAGATTATAAGTATAAAAGATTGTTTAATTATAAGCCTTTGCGCAAAAAAGAAGCTTATCGGGGCGAAATCGGGATTCCGCGTGTATTGAATATGTATGAGAATTATCCTCTCTGGTATACTTTCTTTACAGATTTGGGCTTTCGGGTAAAATTATCACCGCGCTCTAATAAGGATTTATATGAAAAGGGAATTGAAACAATTCCAAGTGATACAGTTTGTTATCCGGCTAAAATAGCTCACGGTCATATTCAGTCTCTGATTGACAAAGGCGTACCACGAATTTTTTATCCAGGTGTTGTTTTTGAAAGGGAAGAGAGCGATAAAGCCGATAATCACTTCAATTGTCCGATCGTGCAAAGTTATCCGGATGTTATTCGCAATAATGTCGATGATATCCGTGAAGGTAAAGTAGAGTATTATAATCCATTCTTGAATTTAGCCGATGAAAAAGCAGTCGCAGCTGTTTTAACGAATACTTTTAAAGATATGGAGATTCCAAGAACAGAAATTGATAAAGCTCTGAGTCATGCTTATGAAGAATTAGCTGCCTTCAAAGCCGACATCCAGCAAAAAGGTGAGGAAACTTTAGCGATGTTGATGCAAAAAAATCAGCGTGGTGTGGTGCTGTCTGGTCGTCCGTATCATTTGGATCCTGAAATTAATCACGGTATCGCTGAAGTCATTACTCAAGAGGGTTTCCATGTATTGACCGAAGATAGTATTTCGCATTTAGGCGATGTCGGCAGTTTGCGCGTGGTCAATCAATGGGTCTACCATTCGCGTTTATATGCTGCAGCGCGGGTCGTAGCTAAGAGTAAGAATCTTGAACTAGTTCAGCTTAATTCCTTTGGCTGTGGGATCGATGCAGTAACAACCGATCAAGTAGAAGAAATCATGGAACAATATGGCAAGATTTACACCGTTCTGAAAATTGATGAGGGAGCTAACTTAGGAGCGATTCGGATTCGGCTGCGTTCTTTAAAAGCGGCGGTTAACGAACGTGAAAAACAGCATTTTGTACCGCAAAAACGTTTTGAAGA
>DATGVB010000025.1:0-6667 GCA_035300805.1 Tetragenococcus sp.
AGAATCAAGCACTTGATAATCTCCCTTTTTATGACCATAGCTGAGTAAAGGCACCTGGTTTTTCTGACAGGTTTCTTCTAAAACATCGAAGTAATCACTATCCTGATTGATCACCATTTGTTTGCTGTTTAACAGCAATTGTCTTTTACAATTAAAATAATCCTCAAAAGTCGGATGTTCGATGGGGCTGATGTGATCCGGGCTGATATTTAAAAAAACGCCTATTTCAAAAGTTAGACCAAAGACTCGCTGGGTTTTATAAGCTTGGGAGGAAACTTCCATTACTAGATACTTAATTCCATGCTCACAAGCAATTGCCATTTGACGATATAAATCTAGTGCTTCGGGCGTAGTTAATTTAGATTCAAAATAGCTCGTTCCATCAAGAGTTGTTTCTTCAGAAGAGAAAAGAGCTACTTTATGATCAAAAGCCTCACTCAACATTTGACTGACAAAATAGGCGGTAGTCGTTTTCCCTTTTGTTCCAGTGATCCCGACTTTATATAATTTATCTTGCGGTTGTTGATAAAAAGCTTGCGCGATCAAGGCCATGCTTTTTCTAATATCATTTACTAGAAGGACTTGGCCAGCTACTGCGTAAGGAACTTCTGAAAGATAAAACTTTACCCCCTGGTTGACGGCATCTTGTAGCATTTTCTGGGTGAAATGGGCTCCTTTACAGAAAAAAAGCGTATCTGCTTGAATATCACGTGAATCGTATGAAAGATAATTAAAAACATCAGCAGATAGCTCAAAAGGCTCTTTCAAGAGATGATTTTCTTTTAAGATAGTATAAACTTTTGATAATGTGATAGAATACATTCATTAGCACCTGTCTTTCTAGTCAAAACTTCTTCGTCATTATATCATAGGAAGACATTTTTATGAACTGGGCAAAGGGTTTATCAAGCTTTTATTAACTAGAAAAATGAGAAACTTAAGTTAGAGAGAATGTTTAAAAAATAGTTTGCTTAAAGTTTTGTTTCGAATTAAAATAAGAGTTACGAAACGAGAAAGTTGGAGAAAATAATTATGATGAATAATATGAACCCGGAAACTCCGGAATTAACCAACGAAGAAAAGATGGCCCGTGGTTCTGCCTGGATGACAATTGGTAATATTGGTTCTCGTCTATTAGGTGTTATTTATATATTACCATGGATGTATTGGTTGGGAGATGATCAACTACAAGCCAATGCGCTTTTTAGTATGAGTTATAATATTTATGCCTTGTTTTTAATGATCTCAACTGCCGGCTTACCTTCAGCTGTTGCCAAACAAGTAGCTTATTATAATTCTATCCATGAATATAAAACGAGCCAGCAGGTATTCAAAAGAGCATTGCAGTTAATGGCAGTTTTAGGGGTTGCTTTTGCGGTACTGATGTATTTTTCGGCGCCCTTTTTAGCCAGACATTCTGGTGGGGGAGCAAATCTTATTCCTTCTATGCGTACACTTAGTGTAGCTGTGCTAGTGATCCCAGTGATGAGTGTTATTAGGGGCTATTTTCAAGGACTGCAGAATGTAGCGCCTTTTGCGATTTCTCAGTTAGTAGAACAAGTAGCGCGGGTTTTGTATATGCTGATCTCAACTTTTGTGATTATGCGTTTAGGTAGTGGCAATTATGTAACAGCAGTGACTCAATCAACCTTCGGCGCCTTCATCGGAGCTTTAGCCAGTATTGCTGTACTGATGTATTTTTTACAAAAAGAAAGGGCTAAATTGAATGTTTTAGCTGATTTAAGTCCTAATAAAGTAAAAGTTGACACAACCAGACTCTTATTACAAACTATTAAAGAAGCTGTTCCTTTTATCATCGTCGGATCCGGGATCACCATTTATAAAATAGTTGACCAAGTGACCTTTATTCGGACGATGCAACATTTCACTACTTATACCAAGGAACAATTATCGGCTTTGTTTGCTTTGTTTAGTGCAAACCCTGATAAATTGGTCATGGTCGTGATTGGTTTAGCTACTTCGATAGCGGCAGTTGGCTTGCCTTTAGTTACCGAAGCTTTTGCAAAAAAAGATGATTTGGGTTTAGCTAGATTAACTACTAACAATCTGCAACTGTATGCTTTTATCATGCTACCCTCGACTTTGGGTATGATATTACTCGCCTATCCATTAAATACTTTATTCTATCAGCCCAACCATTTGGGGACTAATCTTTTGATCATAGCAGCCCTGTCTGGATTACTGCAAGGTTTATTCATGATGACTTCGAGTATGCTGCAGGGAATTTACAGGAATAGTTCAGCTATCCTCTATTTTGCTATTGGCTTATTAGTAAAAATCATCAGTCAAGTTCCTTTGATTTATTTGCTAGAGTCGTATGGTCCTTTGCTTTCAACGACTCTTGGTTTTGGTGTTACCTGTTATCTGAACTTACGTAAATTACATCAAGAAACACGTTTTAATAAAAATCTGACTTTCCGAAGAGTCGTTTTAATTACTTTGATGACATTAGCGATGCTAATTTTTGCTGGAGTAACGCGAGGAATTTTTGGTTTGTTTTTAGATCCTGAACGTAAAGCTCAGTCTTTCTTGTTGATTATGGTCGTTGCCTTAGCAGGAGTCATTACTTATGTCTATCTGGCACTTAAAGTTCGCATAGCAGATAAACTATTAGGTTCAAAGATGGCAGCTTTAAGACAAAAATTAAAAATAAAATAATCATAAGCACTCGAAAACAGCTTATTTCGAGTGCTTTTTAAGGAGAAGTATTTAGTATGCGTTTGGATAAGTTTTTGGCTGATATGGGACTAGGCTCTAGAAAAGAAGTCAGGCAATTCATCAGGCAAAAAAGAGTAGTGGTAAATGGTACTGTGGTAACAGTCGATAAATTCCAAGTTAAGGAAAAAAAGGATGAAGTACTTTTTGATAAAAAAGCAATCATTTATCAGAAATATTTTTATTATATGTTAAATAAGCCGGCAGGAGTCATTACGGCAACAATGGACAATTATGAAAAAACGGTACTCGATTTATTTACGGCTGAAGATTTTCGGCGAGATCTATTTCCAGTAGGTCGACTAGATAAAGATACAGAAGGTCTCCTGCTTATCACCAATGATGGAAAGTTAAGTCATCGGTTACTTTCACCCAGATATCATGTGGAAAAAGAATATTGGGCAAAAGTTACAGGAGTCATGAATGAAAAAGACAGTCAGTTAGTTGCAGCAGGATTAAAGATCGACCAAGGAGAAATCTGTCAGCCAGCTCAACTAACTATTGAAAAGATTGATTCAGAAAAACAGACATCGGTCATTCGCTTAGTTTTACATGAAGGAAAATTCCATCAGGTCAAGAGAATGATTCATGCATTAGGTAAAGAGGTAACTTACCTGAAAAGAGTACGAATGGCCGATTTGAAGATAGACCCCGAGCTTTCCCTCGGTAATTACCGTGAAATGACTGAAAAAGAAGTTACTTTGTTATTACTTAATAAGTAGTTCTTTATTCCATAATCCTGGCTTTGCTTGAATATGAACAGGCTCATGGGTAAAAGGGTGTAGTAACTCCATTTCATAAGCATGTAGCATTAAGCGGCCATTACTCTGTCTTTTTTGATAAAGAGGGTCACCAATAACCGGATGACCAATACTTGCCAAGTGCACTCTGATTTGGTGGGTACGACCAGTCTCTAATATACATTGGACTTGTGTTTGTTTTTTTTCAGATTTTATCACATGTACGTGAGTGATTGCATTAAGACCTTTTTTTTCATCGATGATTCTTTTTCTACGATCGTGCCGATTGCGTCCGATCTTTTTGTTGATGGTTAGATCGTCCCTTAGCTTTCCCTGGACGACAGCTTGATAAGAACGATAGATTTTCTTTTGCTCAAGGAGTCGATTTAAGATGGGTAAGACTAAAGGGTTTTTAGCAAAAAGGATCGCTCCTGAGGTCTCTTTGTCTAGGCGATGAACGACATAAGGATATGCTTGTTGTTCTGCAAGGTAAGCCGCCAGGTCATTTTGTAATGTTCCCTTTTCAGTCGGCTGGTTAGGATGAGTCTTGATACCAACTGCTTTATTGACTACAATTATGTGCTCATCTTCATAGAGCCGCTGAATATTTTCTTTTTCACCTAGGTAAACACCTTGGTAATGGTAGTCGGATTCTTCGATTTGCAGTGTAATAGAGTCTCCGCCTGTCACTGTTTGATGAAATTGAATGGCTTTACCATTACACCATATGTTTTTACGAACACGCAGAAAATATCGGATTTTTCTCGGTATCAGCCACTCTTTTTCAAGGAGTTCAGCAATTGTGATAGCAGGATGGCGGGTATTTAGAGTAATTGTATATCTCATTTTATACCTAGTTTCTTTTTTTAAACTATTGTATCATATTTAAAGGTTTTTTAAGAAAAATGCAAGTAATTTATAGCAATCTCGTGCTAAAATAGACAAGATTCTTGCGAAAATATAAAATTGGGATTTATATTGAGTAATTTATATTAGCTTGGATTTTTCGGGAGGAAAAACATGGACTTTCATCATCTAATCAAAGTTATAAAAGAATATTTACAGAAATTTTGGGCTTGGTTAAAACCTTATTTACAACAATTTCGCCACTGGCGTAAACGTTTTTGGAAAAAATACCATGTTAACAAAATTTTACTCTTATTAGGACTAATAGTGTTATTAGTTAGTAGTATCTACCTATTTTATATAGCTAAAACAACCAAAGTACAAGAACTAGAGGCTGGTTTAAAAGATGCCACGATCGTTTATGATGATAATGCTGAAGAGGTCGGCAAACTTTCGCAAAAAGGTACTTTTGTTGAGGTGAAAGATATGTCACCTTATTTAGTAGACGCAGTCATCTCAACTGAGGATCATAATTTCTATCATCATCATGGCTTTGATATTAAAGGGATTGCCCGTGCTGGCTTACGTGCTGTGATCCGCCGAAATACTTCAGGAGGCGGTGGTAGTACGATTACGCAGCAATTGGCCAAAAATGCTTATTTATCACTTGATCAGACAATTAATCGGAAGGCTAAGGAGTTATTTTTAGCAATCGAAATCGAAAAAAAATACAGCAAAGATGAAATTTTAGCAATGTATCTAAATAACATTTATTTTGATAATGGTGTCTGGGGCGTCCAGGATGCTTCAAGAAAATATTTTGGTGTAGACGCCAAAGATTTATCAGTAGGACAAGCAGCGACACTAGCAGGTATGTTGAAAGGCCCGTCACTATACAATCCAATCGACAATGCAGAAAATGCCACTAATCGTCGAGCGACGGTTTTACAGTTGATGGTGGATAATAATAAAATTTCCCAGGAGGTTGCTGATCAAGAAGGTAAAATTGCGATTGCCAGTTTGTTAAGTGATAACTATCAGCAAGA
Organism: Tetragenococcus sp.; assembly: GCA_035300805.1. Lineage (GTDB taxonomy): Bacteria > Bacillota > Bacilli > Lactobacillales > Enterococcaceae > Tetragenococcus. Next base: position 5,369 of record DATGVB010000025.1, read on the forward strand.
TGAAGAAGGGTATCAGTATCCTTATTATTTTGATGCGGTAATTGCAGAAGCTGAAAACCAGTATAATATCAAAGCTGCCAATCTGATGAATCGCGGTTATAAAATTTATACAGCTTTAGATAAGGATTTTCAAACGGGTATGCAAAATGTTTATGATAATAATGGCTATTTTCCAGCAGATGCCAGTGATGGGACGATGGTCCAATCTGCCTCAGTTGCATTAGATCCCAATACGGGAGGCGTGCAGGCACTTGTGGGAAGAAGAGGGGAGCATACTTTTAGAGGTTTTAATTTTGCAACGGATATGAAACGTTCTCCAGGGTCGACAATAAAGCCGCTCAGTGTTTATGCACCAGCGCTTGAAGCCGGCTATATGCCTGATAGTACCTTAAAGGATGAACCTCAGGACTATTACAAATCCAAGAATTTTAGCGGTACATATCAAGGGGAAGTACCAATGTATCAGGCACTGGCTACTAGCTTGAATTTACCGGCAGTTTGGCTGCTGCATGAAATTGGTTTAAACAAAGGTTACAATAAAGCCAAGGAATTTGGTTTAAAATTAACTGACAGCGATAAATATTATGGGCTTGCCTTAGGTGGATTAGAGTACGGCGCTTCACCCCTTACGATGGCTGGAGCCTATCAGACTTTTGCCAATGGCGGTACACTTTATCGTCCGCACTTAATTACTAAAATCGTTGATGCTAGTGGAGCTGTGATCGTGGATAATACAAAGCCTAAAGGCGAAAAAATTATTTCTAAGGAGACTGCAAACGAGATGACCAGTATGCTATTGGGAACTTTTTCTAATGGCACTGCTGTGAGTGCAAATCCAGCAGGCTACACCATGGCAGGCAAAACCGGGACAACAGAAGCTAGTTATGATGAAAATAAAAATAATGACCAGTGGATCGTGGGCTACACACCTGATACAGTGATTTCTACCTGGCTGGGTTTTGAAAAAAGTGATAAAGAACATAATTTTATTGGAACAAGTGGGGAAGTTGTAGGAGCAGTTTTTAAAGCAGAAGCAGAGCAGATGCTGCCTTATAGTCAGAATACCCAGTTTCCTGTAGCAGATGCTTATGCGACTGGCGGCAAAGTGGTGGCAGCAAGCGATGTCACCCAAAATAGCGAAACAGATCAAAATTGGCAAGAAGGAGTCGATCGTTTTAAAGATGATGCTAAACAGGGCCTGGGTGAATTTGGTGAGAAAATCAAACAAGGTGGTAGAGAGTTGTTTGATCAGTTTAAAAATTATCTGCCATAAAAGAATTCGCATCACAGAGCATGGCA
>DATGVB010000026.1:0-2911 GCA_035300805.1 Tetragenococcus sp.
TCACCGCAATTTTATTTTTCATCTTCATTGTCCTCTTTCATTAGTGAACTAGCTTGTACGTAAGCCTTGGCAGAAGCCTGCAAGACGTCAAAATCAACTCCGATCCCATTGATATAATTTTGTGTCTGTTCATCTTTCAAAGAAACTCTAACTTCTGCCTGAGCATCTTCACCACTTGTCAAAGCCGTAATTTCATAACTGGCAAGCTTGGGTTTTTGTTCAAAAATCTGATCGATCGAGTTATAAATTGCCTGAATACTCCCAGAACCAATGGCTGAAGAAGTGCGTACAGCTTTATTTTTATCAGCAATCGATACCACCGCACCTTGAAAACCATTAGAAACATATTGCAACTGGACAGCCTGCAATTGGTAACTATCTTCTTTCTGGCGCGTTTTTTCAGCAACCAAAGCCATCAGGTCCGCATCATTGATTTTCTTTTTCTTATCTGCCAAGTCTTTAAAGTGTTTAAAGACGACTTTAATTTCATCATCAGAAAGCGTAAAGCCCAATTCCTCCATCTTACTGACAAAAGCATGACGACCCGACAACTTTCCTAGAGGCAAGGAGTTCTTTTGTACACCGACCAGTTGCGGTGTAATAATTTCGTAAGTTTCAGGATTTTTAAGTACACCATCCTGGTGGATCCCTGATTCATGAGCATAGGCATTTCCGCCAATGACGGCTTTATTTTTAGGTACTGAAATACCTGACAAACGAGCAATCAGATCACTGGTTCGTTTAGTTTCATTTAAAGTGATCCCTGACTCTGCCTGATAGAAATCATTACGAATATATAAAGCAGTAGCGACTTCTTCTAAAGCGGTATTTCCCGCTCTTTCACCGATTCCATTGATTGTCCCTTCTACCCGATTGGCACCATTTTCAATTGCTGCAAGAGCATTTGCCGTCGCCATCCCCAGATCGTCATGACAATGAGAAGAAAAAATAATTTTTTCTTCACTATGAACGTGATCAATCAGATATTTGAACACAGCACCATATTCAGTCGGATTAGAAAAACCTACCGTATCAGGGATATTGATGATCGTTGCTCCACAGTCAATTGCCACTTGAACAGCTTCAAGTAGAAAATCCTGATCAGTTCGCGTCGCATCTTCTGGAGAAAACTGAACTTTGTCAAAAAGTGATTTAGCATAGCTTACATGTTCCTCAATCGCAGCAAGTACTTCAGTCTTTGTCATCTTCAGCTTATATTTCATATGCACATTGCTGGTTGCTAAAAAAACATGGATCTGTGGATGATTAGCATCTTTCAAAGCTTCATAACAACGATCAATATCTTTTTTCTGACAACGAGCCAGACCAGCCACTGTCATCTTATCTGCTGCTTGAGCAATAGCTTTTACAGCTTCAAAGTCACCATCAGAAGAAATCGGAAAACCTGCTTCAATGGTATCAATTCCCCATTTTTCTAATTGAAGAGCAATCTGCACTTTCTCACGCGTATTAAAATTCACCCCAGGGGTCTGTTCTCCATCACGCAAAGTTGTATCAAAAAAATCAATTTTTCTCATCTTACATCCTCTTTTCTTTAAATCAGTTTTTTAGTAATAAAAAAGCATTCCACAAAGGTTTTTCCTCTATGCAATGCGAATAGGACTCTCTTTAATTACTTAAAAAAAGAGTCCCTATCATAATAATAATAAAAATGTTTTATTCATTATTCTATCTTTCATAATCAAAAAATCCCCTAATCAATAATGGTTGATAAAACCATAACAAAAAGAAACAGGACTTGTCAATAGATTTTTAACAATTTTCTGAATATTTCGACCCATTTTATACTTAAGTATAAAAAATGTGCCCTTTTTTAAATTTTGGATACATTTTTTAATTATTTGCCCGATTTTGCAAATTTCAGGTCTATTATTTTGGTATTAAGGTTAAAAAACTTAGTCTGCTGTTAGATCTTTTTATTATTTTCCATTACTGAAGAAGAAAACAGTATATAAAACGATACCAGATAAGGTGAAAGGTGCTTTAATGAAGAAATATTAAAAATAAATCCAATAGCCAACAAAGGAATCGTAAAAATCAAACAATTTTTTAGCGAATTTGTCAGTAAAAATGAAATAGATCTTTTTCTACCCACAAGACCCCTTCTTTCTTTTTGAAAAATCTATCGACTTACTACAAATATTATTATAACACTTAATTCATTATTTAGGCAGGTCCTTATAATGAAAACATTTCAAGCTCATAAATGAAATAGATTTTTTCCCGTATGTCTGAATCTAAAGTGTGCGCAGCTGAATCTGTCTATCTGCCACATTCAAATAAACACTGAACTCCTTATTGGCTTATACAGAGAAAGCATACTCTTGTAACCAGATGCCAAGGTGCAGATGCTGCTGTATATCAGAAAACTTAGGACACAAAAATGTAACAATTACTGATTACTGATAAAACCTATCGGTACGTGGTCAAAGAACTGAGGAAAAAGAGCCAAAATAAGTTGATTGATACTCAATATTATTTGACTAAATCTAGATAATAAAGTGTGTTCAATAAAAAAGAAGAACCGGAGTACTTCTAAACTGGAAAAGATGATTGCTGATCTTTCTGACGGAGGAACATTTGCCTTTTCAAAAGATAGTACGTAATTTAACGAAAAAACACATGAACTTTTAACTGTATCATCGTAATAATCGCTTGGATTTGCTAAGATGAAAGTAAAGGAGTAGTATTGAAACTGAGATGACTTTTATGAAGACATCCTACGTAGATAAAAAACAGAAAAAATCGTCCAGTAATACGGTAAGAGAGATCTTTTCTTGCCGGCAAGTTATCTAGGCATGACAATTTTTAAAAATGCTCTGAACCATTGCCTGTTTCCAAATGAAAATACACCGATACTATCTAAAAAACGATTGAATCTGAGTTAAAA
>DATGVB010000027.1:0-2387 GCA_035300805.1 Tetragenococcus sp.
TCACACAGACAAAAGCTACTGCGATAGTAGTGACTGTCCCTTTTAGAAAGAGCGAACCGTAAACTTCTAAAGTACTGCGATCATCAACATCACCAACCTTAGCTGCCGCAATATTTTTTTCCAATAATTGTTTTATTTCACCATTTTTACGCATTTGTTCAATAATTTTATTAACCTCAGACACTAAAGCTTGACTATCTTTTGGAAATGCAATGGTCTGAGCAGTTTTTTCTTCTGGAACATCAATTTTGATATCAGTCATTACCAGGTTTGGATAGACATCTAAGTAATTACGAGCAGACAGATAACCTACAATCCCAGCATCAACAGTTCCCGCGTTTACCTCGGCAATTACCTCAGGTAAATCACCCAGAGAAACTGCCTTAGCATTACCAATATAATCATTCAAAATTGTTTCTTGAGTTGAACCTTTTTGGACAGCTACTTGCTTTCCTGTCAGAGTATCGAGTGTAGTAAAATTATCAGTTTTATCTTTCGTAGTCAAAATAACAAAGGGCAAATTATGATAGCTGTCAGAAAAACTGACTACCTTTTTTCTTTCAGGCGTGGGATTGAAACCCGCTAAAGCCATGTCAAAATCACCTTGTTGCAGACTTGGTATCAAGCCGTCAAATTTCATATTCGTAACTTTTAGTTCTACTCCTAACTCTTCTGCAATTCTTTTAGCAATGTCAATGTCAAAGCCAACGATCTCTTCTTTACCGTTATTCATGCGAATATATTCTTTAGGCGGATTATCTGCTGAAGTACCAACAATTAGAGTTCCGCGTTCCTTTACTTTTTGTAATGAGTCATCCGTTTGAGCATTCACATTAGGAATTTTTATAAAAGCAAACAAACTTAATAATAATAAAAGTCCTATCCATTTTGATTTTTTTCTCATAGCTTCTCCTTGTTTTGCATAATTATTCATTCTTATCAATTATTATACTTATTTAAACTACAAAAGCAAGGACACCCTAAATAATTCTATAAAAAAAGAAGCCTTTTGGGCTCCATTTTTATAGGATAAAACTTCTTTTTTTATTTTTCCACAAATTCTTTGATCGCGCGCCAAGCTCGTACTAAGATATTCGCTTTAGGATTGGCATCTTTACTTAAGAGCTTTACTTCTTCAGGAGAATTTTCATCTGGCAAAAAACCATATTTATCTGCACTGACAGTAGCTGTTACTGTACCCATCTGCTGATTTTTTTTCACAGGTGCACGAACATTATCCAGTTTCACCTTATAATCAACCGTATCTGCTGAAATGTCTTTGGGCAACCATAGATTGATATCCTCTCCTGCAATAACTGTACTGGTTAATTTCTTCCCATTTTCAACTGCCACATTTGCATGTTCAGGAATGACACTTCCAGCTTGCAGAACGGTCTTTTCCTGCCATTGAGACAGGCTAAAGTCCATTAGTTTACTTGTTTCTTTAAAACGCGCTGCCTCATCTTTTTCATGATTACTAGCATTTAATACCACTGTAATAATACGCTGATTTTCATGTTTGATCGTTCCTACAAAACAGGCCCCGGCTAAATCCGTTGTCCCTGTTTTCAAACCATCAACTCCTGCTTTTTCTTCGCTTAAATCAGCTAGCATTTTATTAAAACTTTCCATCTCATAAGGATGATCCGTTTGAGCAGCAAAAGTCTCAGTCGCAATTGAACTGACTGTTAAGAAATCTGGAAATTCTTTCAGTAAATGACGAGTTAAGATTGCCAGGTCTTTGGCTGACATTTTATTTTCATCTTTTTTACTGCTGCCAGGATACAAATCTTCTAAATACTCATTAGGTAAACCCGTACTATTTACAATTTTAGTATCTGTTATTCCTAATATTTTTAATTCTGCTTGCATTTTATCCACGAATTTGTTTTCAGAACCCGCAACTTTAATCGCTAAGGCTTGTGTGGCCGCATTAGCTGATTCAATTGCTGCCGCATGAAAAAGATCTTTTACCGTATAAGTCTGATCAGTATATAGTGGTACATTTGACAAATCAGAATTAAGACTCAATTCTGCGATATCATCCGGGATGTCCACAGTGTCTTCCCAAGATAGCTTACCGGCTTTAATTTCTTTTTCCACGATATACATACTTAATAACTTTGTTGTAGAGGCGATTGCTAAAACCTGATCACTATTTTGTTCGTAAAGAATTTTACCGGTCTCTTCATCTACCGAAATAGCTGCTTTAGCCGCAACTGAAAAATCATCTTGTTCACTTGCAAAAACAGGATGAGCCGGTAAACAAAGCATCAGCAAAAAAGTTAGTAGGATCGCAATTATTTTATCTTCTTGCTTCATTTTCTTCTCCTTGATTATTGATTGTGTTAAGTCTAGCAGAAGATAGTAAAAAGTACAATATAATC
>DATGVB010000028.1:0-2490 GCA_035300805.1 Tetragenococcus sp.
TAAGCAAACTGATATTTATTCGTTAGGCATTATTTTATTTGAAATGTTGACTGGTCATGTACCTTATCGCGGAGAAAATGCAGTTTCCATTATAATGAAACATTATAATGAAGCGATGCCTTCTGTCAGACAGGAAAATTCACAGATCCCTCAGCCACTGGAAAATATCGTTTTGCACGCCACAGCTAAGGATCTGCAAGACAGATATGCAACTGTTGGGGAAATGTTTGCAGATCTAAAGACATGTTTATCGCCGCAACGTGCTAATGAACCAAAATGGCAAGCGAAGTTTATGAATGATGATGAAACTAAAGTTTTATCCGATGTCCAAACGAATGGAAAATCGGCAACTGAGACCATTGATGAAAAAGGGCCAACTTCGCCAGTTGATTCAGATCCGGATGAAAAAAGTAATAAGAAGCCACGAAAAAAATGGTCAAAGAAGAAAAAATTAGTTGTAATACTGCTTAGCTTTTTAGCAGTACTTTTATTAGGAACGGGCCTTTCTTATGCGATGATCCCTAAAGATACTACGGTCCCGCAACTGAAGGGTATGACGACTTCTGAGGCAAGTGAAAGCTTGAAGGATCACAAGTTAAAACTCGGTAAAATTACCAAAGAATATAATAATACTTATTATTACGGCCAAGTTATAAGTTCAGAGCCAGCCGCTAAATCAAAAATCAAAGAAGACTCTAAAATAAAGATCGTAGTTTCTAAAGGACCTAAAAAGGAAAAATTTGGTGACTATACTGGTCAGCAATACAAGAAAATCAAAAAACAACTGGAAAAAAGAGGTGTCACAGTTCAGTCTGAAAAAGTATTTTCTAAAAAAATTCCAAAGGGTGAGATCAAAGATCAAAGTATTTCGGCTGATAAAAAAGTTTTGATGAGTGAAGCTGCTGTTACATTCCAGGTCTCAAAAGGACCGCGTAGCTTTGAATTACGTGATTTGTCAAATTATACGTTAAAAAGTGCTCAAGATTACGCAGATGAACGTGGATTAACACTAAATGTCACACGGGAAGATTCTGATAAATATGATGAGGGTTTGGTGATGAAACAATCTCCCGTTCCTGGTAGTACCATGAGCCAAGGGGCACAGGTCAATGTAACTATCTCGTCAGGTCCCAATAAAGAATCTTCGTCAAAAAGTTCTGAAACTTCATCATCTTCTTCGTCATCTTCAGATACATCAAGTTCGACTAATGGTGACCAACAGTTTAACTTGACAATTAAGTTGCCGTTTGAAGATAATGATGGACAAGAAAGTAATGAAATCAAGATTTATATTGCCGATAAGGATCATCAAATTAAAGATGTTTATCAAACTTTAAATATCACAGATGATCGTGATATACGTTTACCCTTTAACTTAGATGGAGGAAAAAAGGGCGCGTACAAAATTGAACGCGACGGAAAAGTGATCGAAGAAAAAGATAATGTAACTCAGGAATAGTGAATAGTTAGTGCACGAAATTTTAGCGAACGTTAATGGTTTCGTGCACTTACTTGTTGCTTATTAAGAAGGGTAGGAAATAATTTGGTTAAAGGACAGATCGTCCAGTCTTTAAGTGGATATTTCGATGTTTTAGCGAATCAACATATTTATCGCACACGTGGGCGGGGAAATTTTCGCAAGAAAAAAGAAACACCTTATGTTGGAGATTGGGTAGAATTTAAGGCAGATAATGAAAACGAAGGCTATCTGTTAAAAATTTTAAATAGAAAAAATAGTTTAGTTCGACCTCCAGTTGCGAACGTTGATCGGGCTGTCATTGTAACGGCTTGTAAGGAGCCAAATTTATCGACCAATCTATTAGATCGGCAATTAGCCGCTTTAACAAAAAATAAAATTAAGCCGATGCTTTATTTTTCTAAGGCTGATCTTCTTAATGAGACAGAAAAAAATGAGTTACATGATTTAGTGCAATACTATCAAAAATTTTACCCTTGTTTTGTTTTTGACGGTACTAATACTGATAAAATAGGGCGAGATTTTCTTGGTGCAGTTACTTCTGAAGTGATCGTGGTAATGGGACAGACTGGTGCAGGCAAGTCAACGCTGTTAAATCTGATAGCTCCAGAATTACAATTAGAAACGGCCGAAGTATCTAAAGCCTTAAGTCGAGGTAAACACACGACTCGTAAAGTCACTTTACGACAAATTGAAAATAATCTGATCGCAGATACACCAGGTTTTTCTTCTTTTGAAATTTTAGATGTAGAAAAAGAAGAATTACCCTTGTTTTATCCTGATTTTGTTGAGTTACAAGATAATTGTAAGTTTCGTGGTTGTCTACATTTAAAAGAACCAAAATGTGCAGTCAAACAAGCCTATGAAGCAGGCGAAATTTTGGCAAGCCGTTATGAAAATTACGTGCAATTTCAAAGTGAAATTGCACAAAGAAAACCGAAATATAAATAGTAAGTGAGTAATTTACCTTTAAGCGTGATTCAAGTTATACTATAATATTTAGGTTAAATATT
>DATGVB010000029.1:0-9517 GCA_035300805.1 Tetragenococcus sp.
AAACAGTTGTAAAAGAACTGGAAGAAAGTCAGCGGATCACAGAAATCGCTCGTATGTTATCGGGCGTAAAAATTACTCCTTTAGCAATGGAAAATGCAAAGGAGATGCTGGTCAATGCCGGTCAGCTGACATAAAAAAACAGCTTCTTATATAAGAAGCTGTTTGCCGGGTTTTTAAATTAAGGCTGCAACTGCACTAATGATTGCTGTCCCGATAGTCGCAATCAGCATGATCCAAATGACTACCTTAGTTATTTTAGCAAAAGTGCTTGGTTTTTTATCATTCATTTAATTCATCCTTTTAGCTTGATTAAAATCAGTTTACAACCAAATGAATAATAAAACAAGGAAAACTAGATCAAATCTTTTTTCTTTAAAATTTTAAAAGCAATCCAGCAGATGAAAACCGTAAAAAACATGATAATTACAAAAGCATAAGGATTTTTAGCGATAGGCAGCTTTATGTTCATTCCGTAGATTCCGGCAATAATCGTTGGAATCGTCAATATCAAAGTTAAGGAAGTCAAAAATTTCATTACAATGTTAAGATTGTTTGAAACTGCAGCAGAGAAAGTATCATTCATATAATTGGCAAATTTTAAATGAATATTAGCTGAAGTCATTGCCTGTCTGGTTTCGACTAAAGTATCGTGCAGCTGATTTTTAAACACCGCATCAGTCTTAAAAAGACTAGTATTTGCTAAGGTGATGAGCGTTTTAAGATTAGCTTTGGTGGCTGCATCTAAGAAGACCAGACTTTTTTGAATATCCATCATTTGATATAACTGCTTATTTTGAATCGAGGTTTTGATCTGTTTTTCTAATTGATCTAGTTGTGCTTGGATTTCTTTCAAATACAGATTGAAAGAAAGGGTCAACTGCCAGAGAATTTCCAATAAGACGATGATTTCGTCTTGCAAGCTTTTTTGTGTAAAAGAGTGGTCCATCAAGCTCTTAAAAAAAGGTAAAGGATAGTTAGTTACTGTAATCAGCTGTTTGTTTGGTGTAATAATAACTGATAGAGGATAAGTGTGCAGCTGTGGAAAATCAGAAGGGCTTGTTGTTTCATAAGGAAATTGTAGAAGTAATAACACTGCCTGCTCCAATTGCTTTTGCTGCAAACCTTCGCTGCGAGAATTTTCAGCATCATCTAAAATTGATGTCAGATAATCTCTGGGCAACTGATAATTTTTTGTTAATAGATTAATTTCAGCCAGATCCGGATGTTCTACATGGATCCATAAAGTATCTTGAGTAAGCTGATCTTCCTGGCTGAGTCTTTGTTCTCTAAGTGTATAAAAATGTAACATGTTATCTCCTTTATTGAGTAAATGGATTTAGCATCATTTTACCACAAAATTATTTATAGATAGAAAAGAAAGGATTTTATTATGCATTCATTTTCATGGACCTATGTTTTTTGGTATTTTTACCCGATTTTAATTTTATTTTTAATTACAATACTGATGAAAATAATACCTTTAAAGGAAAAATTTCATCTGAAAATTCCAGATTTAGCTGTTCCTTTTCTATTGTTGGGAATTCACCGTCTATCAAAAATCAGCTTTCGAATATCGGTATTTCCCTATTTTTTAATCACCTTATTATTGTTGGGAATTGTAGTCGCAATTTATCAAGCTTACGTTTTTGAAGAGATCTTGTATGGCCGTTTTTTTAAAATGTATTGGCGTTTGGTCTTTCTCTTGACAATGGTTTTATATCTGCTTTTGGTACTTCTGAGTATCCTTCAATTCATTTAAAAAAGCGAAAAAATTTTCTAAAAGTTTTTAAAGAATCTCTAATTACTGTTTTTTATTAAAGGTAAATAAAAGTCAAAAAAGTTTTTTCAGAATTTGGGTCAAAGTGTGGTAGGAAGTGGGGGAATGTGGTAGACTGTGTTTATCAGCTGGTAATTGGGGGAGATAAAGATGTTGATGGGTGAATTTCAACACTCGATCGATAGTAAAGGCCGTTTAATTATCCCAGTAAAGCTACGTGACCAACTTGGTGAAAAATTTGTTGTGACACGTGGTTTAGATGGGTGTTTATTTGGTTATCCTCAAGCTGAATGGGAAAAATTAGAAGAAAAGTTAAATCAAATGCCGCTTGCTAAAAAAGATGCAAGAAGCTTTGTTCGTTTTTTTTATTCTGCTGCCACTGAATGTGAGATTGATAAACAAGGGCGTATCAATATTCCTACTACTTTACGCAAACACGCTTCATTAGAAAAAAGCTGTGTGATTACGGGTGTTTCTACCCGAATTGAAATTTGGGATAAAGCTCGTTGGGAGGCTTTCTCTGAAGAAACAGAAGAAAACTTTGATGAAATTGCGGAAACAATGATTGATTTTGGCTTATAGAAAGAGGAAATTAAATGGTAGAGTTTCAACACTTTACAGTGATGAAAAAAGAAGCTGTAGCTGGTCTAGCTGTTGATCCTCACGGCATCTATGTAGATTGCACTTTAGGTGGGGCAGGACATAGCCAATATATTTTAGAACAGTTGGCTGATGACGGGCATTTATATGCTTTTGATCAAGATCAGGCTGCCATTGATTTTGCTAAAGAACGTTTAAACTCTTTTGTAAAAAAAAATCAAGTTACTTTTATTAAAAGTAACTTTCGCTATTTAAAGGAAGAATTAACAAAACATGGAGTAACAAAAGTAAATGGTATTCTTTACGATCTGGGGGTATCTTCACCGCAGCTAGATGATGCTAAAAGAGGTTTTAGCTATCAGCAGGATGCTCCACTTGATATGCGTATGGATCAGAGCCAGACACTCACGGCTTATGACGTTGTGAATAATTATGATTATCATCAATTAGTAAAAATTTTCTATCGTTATGGCGAAGAAAAATTTTCTAAGCAAATTGCTAGAAAGATTGAACTAGTCCGTCAAAAAGAAGAAATCAAAACCACCGGTCAATTAGTTGATATTATCAAAAAGGCAATTCCAGCAGCTGCTAGAAGAAAAGGCGGGCATCCTGCTAAACGTGTTTTTCAGGCAATCAGAATTGCTGTAAATGATGAGCTGGGAGCAGTGGAGATTTCTTTAGAACAGGCAATTGATTTGCTAGCTTTAGAAGGAAGAGTCAGTGTGATCACTTTTCATTCTTTAGAAGATCGTATTGTCAAAAATATTTTCAAAGAATATAGTCAAGTGAAAGATCTGCCAGCAGGTTTACCAGTTATTCCAGCTGAATTTCAGCCGATCCTGGCTATTACTAATCGTAAACCGATTCTTCCAAGCCAAGAAGAAATAAGTATGAATCGCAGATCACGCAGTGCTAAACTGCGTGTTGCCAAAAAAATTAAGGAGGAGTAGTCGTGGCAGAATTAAAAGCTCAAAATTTACCCTATGAAATTGAAAATGAGACAATGCAAGAACAGACAAATATTCAGCCAACGGATACTCCTTCTCGTCCTGATGTTGTAGTTGTACCCTTGTCTCCTAGCCGTAAACTGGAAAAAGTCTCACGTCTGGAGAAAATTGTTGTGGCAGCTTTGCTGATTGTTTTAATTGCACTGGCTTTACTTACAATCAGTTTGCGTACTACTATTAGTGAAGTGGAACAAAATGTATCGACGAAACAAGAACAGGTTAATCAAAAAGAAACGGAAGCTGCAAGATTAGAACAAGAAAAAAATGAACTTTCCAAGAGTGAAAGAATTCAAAAAATTGCTGAGAAAAAGGGTTTGAAAATTGAAAGTGAAAATTTAAGGAAAGTGAAATAAATGCGTAAAAAGAGCAGAATCCGGCAACACTTTAAAAAGAAAAATTTGTCTACAAAGAACAATCGCAAAAAAGTAGGAATAATTCTCTTTGCTACGAGTATTGGATTGTTCTTTTTATTTGTTGCCCGATTAAGTTATGTAGTGGTCGTAGGCAATGTAGCAGGAGTCTCCTTGGAGACAAAAACACAAAACCTCTATCAAGGTTCACAAGTTGTAAAAGCTAAAAGAGGTACGATATATGATCGTAATGGAGAAGCTATTGCTGAAGATGCGACTTCCTATTCAGCTTATGCAATTTTAGATGAAAATTACGTCAGTGGAAATAAAATTCTTTATGCACAAGAAAAACATTTTGATGAATTGGCTGAAATTTTAGCGGACAATGTCAAAGCAGTTAATAAAAAAGATGTGGTAAAAATCTTGAAAAGTAATGCAGACAAAAATAAAAAAGCTAAAAAATATGGTGATAAAGTCTATCAGATAGATTTACCCGACGCTAAAAATATTAGCTTACAAAAGAAACAAAATATTGAGAAAGCAATGAAAAAAGCTGATATTGCAGGAATTTATTTTACCGAACATCCTTCACGTATTTATCCTAATGGGATTTTTTCTTCCCATTTGATTGGTTATGCAGATAGCAAGACAAATAAAACAACAAACCAGGAAAATCTGGTTGGTAAAATGGGCATTGAAGAAGCCTATAATAATATTCTAAAAGGTAGAGATGGTAAAATTATTTATCAGAAGGATAACTATCAAAACCCGCTGCCAGGTACAGTTGCTGAATCCGAACCGGCTATTGATGGTCAAGATGTCTATACAACATTAGATGCCCGTTTACAAAGTTATTTAGAGAATTTGATGGATCAGGCATGGAAAAAGAATAAGGCTGAAGATTTAACGGCTGTTTTGATGGATGCTAAAACAGGAGAAATTCTTTCTATGTCACAGCGACCCACTTTTAATCCTGAAACAAGAAAAGGAATTACAGATAATTGGTATAATCTCTTTGCAGAAGATACCTATGAACCAGGTTCTACTATGAAAGTAATGACAGTAGCTAGTGCGATCGATAATGGAATTTTTGATCCTGACGAAACTTATACACCAGGAGAAATAAAATTAGCAGATGCTACCATTAGAGACTGGGATTATGAAAGAGGGGCTAAGCCATCTCTGACTATGCGTCAGGCTCTTTCTTGGTCAAGTAATGTAGGAATGGTAACTTTAGAACAAAGAATGTCTGACCGCTGGCAACGTTACTTGAAAGAATTTGGTTTTGGCCGCAGTACTTATTCAGGGATTGGCGGCGAAAAAACTGGAACTTTACCCGAGGATAATATTGTCAGTCAGGCAATGTCATCTTTCGGTCAGGCAGTGGGGGTCACTCAACTTCAGATGCTGCAGGCTTTTACAGCTGTTTCAAATGACGGAACGATGGTCAAACCACAATTTATTAAAAAAATTGTAAACACTAAAACTAGTGATGCAGTTGTAAATCAACCAGAAGTTGTCGGGCATCCAGTCTCGGCAAAAGCGGCACAAAATGTGCGTAAGTATATGCGCGATACGGTTGAAAGTGAACAGTTCGGGACAGCATATGATCAATATAAAGTGCCTAATGCCCACGTATCTGCCAAAACGGGGACGGCTCAGATTGCGAAAGATGGAAATTATTTAAGTGGAGCAAGTGACTATCTTTATTCAGTTGTCTTAATGACTCCTTCAGAAGACCCTCAGTATGTGATGTATTTGACTTTAAAGCGTCCCGAGGCTGATTCAACGGATATTTTATCAGATATTGCCAATCCGCTATTGGAAAGAGCAATGAATCTATCTGATGTAGATGTGGCAAAGACAGCAGAAGAAGAACAGCATGAGAAAGTTAAAGTTGAAGATTACCGTAATTTAGGGACTAATAAAGCTGCTAATGATGCACAGAAAAGAGGACTGACGCCAATCGTGATTGGTAAAGGCAGTAAAGTAACTGCCCAATCAATCAAAAACGGTGAGAGGGTATTAGCTGCCGAAAAGTTAATTTTATTAACTGATGATAAAAATCCTTTGATGCCGGATGTGACTGGCTGGTCTAAAGCAGATATCGTTAAATTAGGTGATTTATTGAAAATAGATGTTAGTTTTGAAGGAGATGGCTACTGCACTAGTCAGAGCATTGAACCTTATCAAGAAATAAGTGGTAATAAAATGACTTTTGAGCTAGCTGAAAATGACTAATGATTGGTGAGGAGAGAAAGAGATGAGCTTAGCAACAATGTGTTTGCCTTTTGCCAGTGGATTTGCGCTTACTGTGATGGTAATGCCGTTTTTTATTCATTATTTTCAAATGAGAAAGTATGGTCAAGAAATTCGTGAAGAAGGACCCAAATGGCATAATATAAAAGCAGGTACTCCGACAATGGGAGGTTTTGTTTTCCTTTTGAGTGCTTTTGTTAGTTCGGTCTGGGTTGGTCTTTGGCAAGGTCAGTTAACACCAGCTTTACTGATTTTATTATTTATTCTATTATTATATGGTCTGCTGGGTTTTTTAGATGATTTTATAAAAATTTTTAAAAAAAGAAACATGGGACTTACTTCTTTACAAAAATTATTCGGCCAGATTGTCGGTGCGATTGCTTTTTATCTTGTCTTCTTATATGAAGGAAATCCTAATGTAATTAATCTTTTTGGCTTTGATCTGCCCTTGTCCTATCTATATGGTGTTTTTGTTATTTTCTGGCTGGTCGGTTTTTCTAATGCTGTTAATCTGGCTGATGGAATCGATGGCTTAGTTGCCGGTCTAGCTACGATTTCATTTGCGACTTATGCTATTATAGCTTGGCATCAAGCACGTTATGATATTCTCATCATTTGTGTAAGTATTATTGGATCATTAATCGGTTTTTTCTTATATAATCATAAACCAGCCAAAATCTTTATGGGCGATGTAGGATCTCTAGCTTTAGGCGGAATACTAGCCGCCATTTCCATCTTACTTCATGAAGAATGGACGTTACTGTTGATCGGGATCATCTATGTTATTGAAACTGCCAGTGTCATTTTACAAGTGGCTTCTTTCAAGCTCACGGGCAAACGTCTTTTTAAGATGTCGCCGATCCATCATCATTTTGAAATGAGCGGCTGGTCAGAATGGAAAATCGATTTTATTTTTTGGCTGGTCAGTTTATTGTTTTCTGTGATTACCTTAGCCATTTACTTTAATTAGACTTTTATGGAGATGAAAGAATTGAAGAAAATAAATATGTATCAAAATAAAAAAGTTCTTGTCTTGGGACTGGCAAAAAGTGGAGTGAGTGCAGCTAGGCTGTTAAATGACCTGGGTGCATTTGTGACTGTTAATGATGGCAAGCCTTTTAGTGAAAATCCTGCAGCGCAGGACTTATTGGATGCAGGTATTAAAGTGATCACTGGTAGTCATCCTTTGGAATTATTGGATGAAGATTTTGCTTTAATGGTAAAAAATCCTGGGATCCCTTATAGTCATCCTTTAGTACAAAAGGCATTAGCACAGAATTTACCCGTTATTACAGAAATTGAGTTGGCTTACCAGATCTCTGAAGCAGCTATTATTGCTATTACTGGGACCAATGGAAAAACTACTACTACTACGATGATCGAACATATTTTGAATGCTTCTTTGTCAGACCACAAAGCCTGGTTATCAGGAAATATCGGTTATCCAGCAAGTACGGTTGCTAGAAATGTAGCTCAGAATGATCAGTTAGTCATGGAAGTTTCCAGTTTTCAGTTAATGGGTATTAAAAATTTTCACCCTCATATTGCAGTTTTAACCAATTTGTATGCCGCTCATCTTGATTACCATGGTAGTCGCCAGAGTTATGTCGCAGCTAAATGGCGCATTCAAGAGAATATGACGGCGGATGATTTTCTGGTTTTGAATTGGGATCAGGAAGAAATTCGTCAATTGGCTCAGAAAACTGCGGCAACAGTGGTTCCTTTCTCAACTGAAAATGCAGTTGAGGGGGCGTATTTGTCTAAAGGAGTGCTCTATTATAAAGGTGAAGCCATTATGGCTGCAAGCCAGTTAGGCGTACCTGGATCTCATAATATCGAGAATGCTTTAGCTGCAATTGCAGCTGCTAAATTAAGCGGTGTTGAAAATGAAACAATTAAAAAGAGTCTGACAGCATTTTCCGGGGTCAAACATCGTACCCAATATATCGGAAAAGTTGAGAATGTGGCTTTTTATAATGACTCTAAGGCTACTAATATTTTAGCTACTCAAAAGGCTTTGGCTGGTTTTGATTTGGAACATTTAATTTTATTAGCTGGTGGCTTGGACCGTGGGAACGGCTTTGATGAGTTATTGCCATCTTTTAAAGGACTTAAAGCGATTATCTTATTTGGTCAAACGAAAGACAAATTAGCTGAAGTTGCTAAAAAAGCAGGTGTTTCCCAAATTTTATTTACAGAAGATGTTGAGACGGCAGTTCCTCTTGCATTTTCTTTAAGCCAAACAGATGATACAATTTTATTATCACCGGCTAATGCCAGCTGGGATCAATACCCTAATTTTGAAATACGCGGTGACCGCTTTATTGCAGCGGTTGATCAATTACGCAAATGAAAAAGGAGTAAATAAATGAAAGTACTTGTTACAGGTGGTGGTACAGGTGGTCACATCTATCCAGCACTGGCCTTCATTAAATACGTAAAAAAAATAGAGCCTGCTTCTCAATTTTTATATGTAGGTGCTAAAAGAGGAATGGAAAATAAAATTTTACCACAAACAGACATTCCTTTTGTTAGTTTAGAAATACAAGGATTTAAAAGAAAATTGTCTTTAGAAAATTTTAAAACACTGCAATTGTTTTTTAATAGTGTGAAGCAAGCAAAAGAATTATTAAAAGACTTTCAGCCGGATGTCGTTATCGGCACGGGAGGCTATGTTTCCGGAGCAGTCGTTTATGCTGCTACACGCCTGAATATTCCAACAATCATTCATGAACAAAACAGTGTACCGGGAATTACAAATAAATTTTTAGCACGCTTTGTCGATAAAATCGGTATTGCATTTAATGATGCCTCGGCTGCTTTTCCGGTGAAAAAAACAGTTCTAGTAGGCAACCCTCGGGCTCAAGAAGTTGTCGGTATAGAACCTTCAGAATTGCTTAGACAATTTGATCTGGATCCGGCGAAAAAGACCGTTTTAATTTTTGGAGGCAGTCAGGGAGCCTTAAAGATCAATCAAGCGGTGATTGCTGCGCTTGGTCAATTTGCTCAAAAAGACTATCAGCTGCTGTATGCTTCCGGTGAGCGTTACTATAAAGAAATCAAGGAAACGATCGGGATGACAAAAGATGCTTATAAAAATATCAGTATTCGTCCCTATATTAAAAATATGACAGAAGTGATGGCCAATTGCGACTTGTTAGTGGGGCGTGCGGGTGCGACTTCGATTGCTGAGTTTACTGGCTTGGGCCTGCCTGCTATACTAGTACCGAGTCCTTATGTAACAAATGACCACCAAACAAAAAATGCAGTGAGTCTGGTAAATGCTGGTGCAGCGGCAATGATCAAAGATAGTGAATTGACAGAAGACAATTTAGTTGCTACAGTAGATAAAATTATGGCAGATGAAGCATTATTAAAAGAAATGGCGATCCGGTCAAAAGCCCAAGGAATCCCAGATGCTTCGAAGCGGTTGTACGACTTAGTTCAGTCGATCATCTGATTGTCAGCAAGGAAATTAAAGGAGGTGGGGATCATCAGAAAGGAAAATCATTCATCCGACCAGG